>CAYPUV010000239.1:0-5836 GCA_964413895.1 uncultured Anaerolineaceae bacterium | reverse complement strand
CTCCGTTCAAGCCTACTCAGGATGCTGGATTCGGATATTCGCCTAAAAAGTGAAATGCACCCTGCTCCCTCCTGCAATTCTTAACATGGCGCGATTAAAATCGCACTTGTGGAGCTTTTACCCGGAAAACCTGTCTGCGCAAAAGATTTGAACTGTGCTACAATATCAGCACTCAATTGATAGGAGTGAGTTTATGCAACCCTGGTCGCACTTACCCTTACTTACCCGTGTGCGTCACCTGCGATACATAATCCCGCCATTGCTGGTTTTATTTGTTGTGGGTTATCAGTTGGAAGTTGCCCGGCGCGTTGAATCTATGTACGGGCACGCAATCCATTATGGCGCAGAAATTGCTTTTTACAGCCTTACCGGGCCTCTGATTACGTGGTTGACGTTAATTTGGATTGAACATCGACTGGCCGAAAAAGAAACACTGGAAGCGACTGCACGTGCCCGCGAGCAATTCTTGGCCAGCCTCACCGCGTTCTCTGCCGATGCCATCATCAGCCTTGATCACCACCACCAAATTACCTCGTGGAATCAGGGTGCAGAGCGAATATTTGGCTACCGACCGGCGCAGATCATTGGTCAACCGCTGTCCACCCTCCTTCCTCAGTCACCTGCTTTGATTGCCAGGATGCAAAGTGAGGGCGTGGTGCAAGATTTTGAAACATTCGCCTTAAGACACACGGGGCAGCAAATTGCCGTCAACTTAACCCTAACCAGGCTAGAAGGTATGCCGGGGGCTGCACCCAATAGTTCGTTGATTTTGAGAGACGTTACACTTCGCCGCGAGCGAGCCGCTATTGTTGAGGAGGAACGCGCCCGAATTGCCCGCGACCTGCACGATAGCGTGGCGCAAACCCTGTACTTTCTAGCCCTAAAAGCAGATATGGTGTTGCAGCAAGCTCCTCTGCTGCCTACTAATGTGGCCCAAACATTGCAAGATATTGGGCAAAAAGCCCGGCAGACCATTAGAGAAGTGCGTCGTACAATATTTGCAATGCGTCCACCTGACTGGTCAGAAATTGGTTTTTTGCCGGCATTGAGCCAATTTGTATCTGATTTTGCTGAGCAGGCTGACTGGCATCTGTCATTCACGTGTGCTCCTGAATTAGTCATTTCGCCCCGTTTGGAGCCGACTATTTTCCGATTGGTACAAGAATCGCTTAATAATGTTGCCAAACATGCTCAGGCAACCCAGGTTGAAATTACCCTCTTTGAAGAGAAAATATCATCTACGCTGTTGCTAACCATTCAAGACAATGGGTGCGGTTTTCAACCTGTCCAGTCACAGTCCGGTGGCTTTGGCTTAAGCCAGATGCGCCAACGTGTGGCTGCGCTTAATGGCAACTTTGCTGTTGAAAGCCAGCCGGGGCAGGGGACAATCATCACCGCCCGATTACCGTACAGGAGTTAAGTATGAAACCTATCCGAATTTTATTGGCCGATGATCACAATGTTTTGCGACAGGGAATGGCACAGGTGCTAAATGCTCAACCTGATATGAACGTGGTTGCGCAAGCTCAAAATGGGCAAGAAGCTCTGGCACTGGTTAAAGTGCATCGTCCTGATTTGGCCCTCCTTGACATCAATATGCCCCTGATAGATGGGGTAGAAGCTACCCGCACCATCACCGCAACCTATCCAGACACGCGGGTATTAATTTTAACGATGTATCGTCGGGACGATTATGTGTTTGAAGCCATCAGGGCGGGGGCCGATGGATATTTGTTGAAGGAAGTAGAACTTGAGGAACTTCTTGCGGCAGTGCGTGCCGTAGCCAAAGGCGAATCGGTCGTATCTCCCGCTATTACCGGTCGTGTTTTGGCTAAATTGAGGACGCCGGGCAGGCCTCCTGCTTCAACCGGGGTGCCGTTGCCAGAACGCGATATCGAAATTCTCAAATTGTTAGCTGGGGGACTTTCAAATCAAGAAATTGCAGATCGGCTGTACCTTTCAGAAAAGACAGTACGCAACCGCCTTTCTCTTGTTTTCCGGCGACTACATTTGAAAAACCGTACCGAAGCCGCGCTTTATGCGCTTCGTCAAGGTCTGGTAGACCCGACAAACGGCGAGGAACCGCGCTAAGTAAACTGCGTTCAATTTGAAAACGATAGTTTCTGACGTCATTGCGAGGCGCGTTTTTTCGCCGCAGCAATCTCCTGTTCGCAAGGAGGGCGATTGCCCTTCGGCAGGCTCAGGACAGGTTTTCGCTTTGCTCGCAATGGCATATTTAAAAAAACTGCTGTTTTCGTTCTGACCTCAGTTTAGTTGGTTCCTTTGGGTAATGGGCGATTAAAGTTGCTATTGTAAACCATCAAACTAAATCTGACAGACCATTTGTTTCAGAACTAGGATATTTGTCCCGTTGTTCCCAGTTGAATTAAGTCGCATTGTCCCGATAGCCAATGACAAAATACACTACAGTAATGTTGTCTCCTTTGCTATACTTTGATTAAACGTGTTCGAAGATGTTAAACTCAGTATCCAAGGAGGCGGATTCCTATGAAAATGGTGAAGGTTTTTTGGTTATTAGGTATGTTGGTCGCCGGTGCCCTGATCCTGTCGGCTTGTGGATCAAGCAATGCCACGCCCGCGGCCAATCTCAGTTCAGAACAAACGGTTGTCCAGCAGACTGAAGCCGATCACAATGATGGTGACCAGCACAACGAGGGTGCACACGTTGATGATCATGCTGGCGACCAACACAATGAAGCGGACCATTCAGCCGAAGAGGGACACCATCATCACGGTGATGTGCCTGAGGCGTATCACGACTTGACAAACCCGTTAGCTGGCGATGACAGTGCTTTGGCGGCTGGCAAAGTTATTTATGAAGCTGATTGCGCTGCTTGCCATGGCCCACAGGGTAAAGGGGATGGCCCGGCAAGCGCAGCACTCGATCCCAAACCAGCTGATCTGGCCGATGCCGATATGATGAGTGAGGCGTCTGACGCATTTATTTTCTGGCGTGTCAGTGAAGGTGGAACAATGGAACCCTTCAATTCTGCTATGCCTTCCTGGAAGCAAATTCTCTCCGAAAAACAGCGTTGGCAAGTTATAACTTACGTGGAGTCCTTTAGCCAGTAGCAACAACCCGTTCAACTCGTTTGCCCCGCAAATAAGCGGGGCTTTTTCATTTTGCGAGTTCTTGGATTTTCGGTAATTTCCCCATTAAATGTTGGTAATTTGGAATTACAACTTGCTTTTTTACACATTGCGCCGCTTTTCTGGATAAAGGTTCAGCACCCCTTCTTCTGAAGCGTTGCATATGCCGCGCTCAGTGATTAGTCCCGTTACCAGACGGGCCGGGGTCACATCGAAGGCATAATTAGCAGCAGGACTGTCGGCAGGGGTGAGCAAAACGCTTTTAATTTCCCCTTTGTGCAAACCGGGAATGTGTTTTACTTCAAAAGCGTCTCGTTGCTCAATTGGGATTTTTTTGATACCATCCCGCATTTTCCAGTCAAACGAAGAAGACGGCAACGCAACGTAGAAAGGAATATTGTTATCTTTTGCAGCCAACGCTTTGAGGTACGTGCCAATTTTGTTTGCCACGTCGCCGGTGTACAGTGTGCGGTCCGTCCCTGTGATGACCATATCAACCAACCCGTGCTGCATCAAATGGCCGCCAACATTATCGACAATGACAGTGTGCGGTACACCGTGCTGACCTAATTCCCAGGCCGTGAGCCGCGCGCCCTGGTTGCGAGGCCGGGTTTCATCAACCCATACGTGTACATTTATGCCTTTATTATGCGCCGCGTAGATGGGCGCGGTGGCGGTTCCATAATCCACAAATGCCAGCCAGCCTGCATTGCAATGCGTTAGGATATTAACGGACTGTCCATTTTTCTGTTTGCTAATTTCTTCGATGATCTTGACACCGTGTTCACCAATGCGGCGACAAAACTCGGCGTCTTCATCCGCAATGGTTTGGGCGGTCTCTCTGGCAGCTTCAATTTTTGTGCCGATCGTATTGCCTGCCACGGCGATAGCTTTAAGCTGGCGTTTCACAGCCCATTCCAGATTAACCGCTGTGGGACGTGTGGCTTTAAGTTTTTCGCCATCGGCGATGAGTGCATCGGTAAACAATTGCGGATTATCTTGGGGGGCGTGCAGCGCAGAAAGGTACATGCCGTATCCGGCTGCTGCGCCAATTAAACCGGCTCCCCGCACGTGCATTTCTTTTATGGCTCGTGCCACATCATTCACTGTCAATAAGTCTTCTATAACAAACTTGTGAGGCAGGTGGCGCTGGTCGATGATCTGCACAATTGTGGGATCGTTATCCTTTAGCCAGATGGTGCGGTAGTGCTTTCCGTTTACATTCATCAGAAACACCCTCTCGTATGTGAAATTTGTTGTAATACACTGTGGTATTGCCAGGAACATTTGGCGGCACTTCAAATTATATTACATTGATGTGTTTGTCAAGAAATTGCGGTGGAAGCAACGACTCTCATTTTGGTGCAAAAGCGTGACCGTTTTTGAACAGGCAGTCTGTTTTTACACAAGGGTGTAATTTTGCGCCAGACCTTACCCGGCAGCAGCGTTGACAACATGACGGGTCTGGAAATGCACCCTAAAAATAGATTGCTATTGAACTGTGAACTGCTTTGACTAATCTACGGATAACGAGTAACATCATAAAACACTGTGTTAGGACAATTACCCTTTGGAAAGGTTATACAGATTATCTATGCACGAGCAACGCAAAGCCGATCACATTCGCATCAATTTGGAAGAAGATGTTAATTTTAAAGGGTTGACCACCGGTTTAGAGAAATATCGCTTTGTTCACAATGCCTTGCCTGAACTTGATCTGGGCCAGATAACGACTTCGACGCGGTTGTTCGGCAAAACGCTACAACTTCCTCTTTTGATTTCTTCGATGACCGGCGGCACAGAGCAGGCAGAGCTCATTAACTGGCGGCTGGCAGAAGCGGCTGAAATGCGCGGCATTGGCATTGGCGTGGGGTCGCAGCGGGCGGCTATTGAAAATCCGATGCTGGAAAAAAGCTTTCAGATCCGTGTGTATGCCCCAAGTGTTTTGCTGCTTGCCAATCTTGGTGCGGTACAACTGAATTACGGCTACGGGGTTGAGCATTGCCGCCGGGCGGTGGATATGATTGAGGCCGATGCCCTGATTTTGCACTTTAACGCTTTGCAAGAGGCCGTTCAACCAGAGGGGGACACAAACTTTACCGGGCTGTACGCTAAAGTAGAGCGGGTGTGCGAGGCATTGCCCGTGCCGGTGATTGCCAAAGAAGTGGGGTGGGGATTTACTGAAGAGAATGTCCGGCGCCTGGCCGAGTGTGGGGTAGCGGCCATTGATGTGGCCGGGTCTGGGGGGACATCGTGGTCGCAGGTTGAAATGTATCGTGCACCAACGGCTGTGCGTCGCCGGATTGCAGCCACATTTGCTGGCTGGGGCACGCCCACCGCGGAAGCAGTTCTGGCGGCTCGGCGGGGTGCGCCGGAGTTGCCAATTATTGCCAGCGGCGGCTTGCGAAACGGGTTGGATGTTGCCAAATGCATTGGGTTGGGCGCGCACGTTGGCGGCATAGCGAGCCCATTTTTGCGGGCCGCAACCCAGTCGGTAGAAGCCGTATTGGAGGCAATTGACACCATCAATGCCGAGTTGCGGATTGCTATGTTTGCTGCCGGAATCCCAGATTTAGCGGCATTGCGGGGCACATCCCTGTTACGGAAAATAAGTAATTGAGGCCAGCGTTGCCTAGGGAGAATGTTGCTTGGTCAGGACCTTTCCCAAAGGGGGGGGGAGGATTTGACAGGGTTAGAAAAGGGAGTATAATCGCGTCTCGTTGTT
>CAYPUV010000238.1:0-5851 GCA_964413895.1 uncultured Anaerolineaceae bacterium | reverse complement strand
GCTATACGTTACTGGCATTATTCCCTATTGTGCTCATTATTCTAAATTCTTTCAAAACCAGAAAAGCGATTTTTAAAGCGCCGCTCGTTCCTCCTTTGCCCGCCACGTTTAGTTTGAAAGGGTATCAAACTGTTTTTGAGCGCTCTAACTTTCAATTGTATTTTGTCAACAGTTTGGTAGTGACGCTGGTTTCCATCTTTCTGATTCTGCTGTTGGGTGCGATGGCGGCTTATGCCCTGGCAGAATATAAATTTCGCGGAAATACCCTGCTGGGGTTGTATCTGGCATTGGGTATCATGATCCCCATTCGATTGGGTACGGTCAGTATTCTGCGGCTCGTCGTTTCGATGGGGTTGATTGACACCCTCACGGCGCTGATTTTGGTGTACACCGCGCAGGGGTTGCCGCTGACGATTTTCGTGTTGCAACAATTTATGCAACAGGTTCCCAGAGAGCTAAAAGAAGCCGCCCGCATCGATGGCGCGAGCGAGTATCGCATTTTTGGGCTGGTTGTGCCACTGGTGCGCCCCGCCATCGCCACGGTTGCCGTATTTGTGATGATCCCCATTTGGAACGACCTGTGGTTCCCGCTGATTCTCGCGCCCGGCGAAAAAACGCGCACCGTCACCTATGGCGCACAGCAATTTTTGGGGCAATTCGTCAGCGATTGGAACGCGGTGCTGTCATCGCTAACGCTGGCGATGATTCCCATTTTGCTGTTGTATATTCTGTTCTCGCGCCAACTCATTCGCGGCATTACTGCTGGGGCGGTGAAATGAAATCAGTCATCAGTTAACATTTTTCTGTTTTAATGCGGAACACCGATAACTGAAAACCGACCTTACGCAGTTGAGGACTTGATAAATCAAAATTACAGAGCTGTTCGTGGAAATCTTAAATTTCGGGTTTGTCCCCTCCCCCAAATTTGGGGGAGGGGACAAAATAACCGTTGCAGAGTTTTAAACGTTGTCAAACTTTAAACTGCGTAACGTGAGCTGAAAACTAAAAACCACAGGAGACACACCATGAAAATCGGAATTGTTGGCACCGGCTCGATGGGGACGACTCACGCCGCCGGTTGGGCAGAGACTCCCGCCACCATCGGCGGGTTTGTGGGCAATACCCCCGCCCACACGCAAGCGTTGGCAGCGCAATATCGCGTCCAAGCCTATCCCCATTTTGAAGCGATGCTGGCAGATGTGGACGTGGTCGACATTTGCACGCCCACCCATCTGCATCATCCGCAGGTTTTGCAAGCTGCCGCCGCCGGAAAACACATCGTTTGCGAAAAACCCCTCGCCCGCACAGTGGCGCAAGCGCAAGAGATGATTGCCGTCTGCCAAAAAGCCGGGGTGAAACTGCTGGTGGCACACGTCTTGCGATTTTTCCCGGAATATGCTCGCGCCCAGGTGATGGTCTCTGCCGGAGAAATCGGCACGCCTGCCGTATTGCACCTCACGCGGGGAACCTTTCGCCCCAAAAAGGCGGCGGACAACTGGTTCACCGATTTTGAAAAATCGGGTGGCATGATGCTCGATTTGATGATTCACGATTTTGATTATGCCCGCTGGATTGCCGGAGATGTCGCGCGGGTGTTCGCCAAAAATATCAGCGGCGCGCATCCGGACGTGACCGCCGACCACAGTTTGGTAATTCTCACCCATCGGGATGGCGCAATCTCGCACGTCGAAGGGTCGTGGGCATATCCCCCACCACTGTTCCGCAGCCGTTTTGAAATTGCCGGTAGCGACGGGTGGTTGGAGTTCGATTCGGACAAAACCGCCGCCATCCGCCTGCACCTGCATCAAGCCCAAACCGATGCGCGCGACGTGCCCCAGCCCGGCTCTCCGTTGTTGGAAAATCCATACACCACCCAAATTAAAGCCTTCTACCGCACCCTGATGGAAAATGCACCGGTTCCCGTCACCGCTGCCGATGGACTCGCTGCGCTGCAAATTTCGCTGGCGGCGATTGAATCGGCGCGCGCCGGGAAGCCCATCAACTTGCCAGAATTATCGGATGTGACAGCATGAGAATCGGAATTATGAGTTTTGCACATCTGCACGCCGAAGCGTACATCAACAATTTGCGCGCCATCTCTGGGGTGGAAATGATTGGCATCGCCGATGAAAACACCGCGCGAGGTGAGCGTTTCGCCGCGCAATTTGACGCGCACCTTTTTCCCTCGTATGACGCGCTGCTGGCAGAAAAGCCGGATGGGGTGCTGGTCTGTTCGGAAAATGCCAACCATCGCCCGCTGGTGGAGATGGCGGCGCAGGCGGGGGTTCACGTGCTCAGCGAAAAGCCGCTGGCAACCAATCTGGCAGACGCGCAGGCGATGATCGATGGGTGCCAAAATGCCAACGTCATTTTGATGACTGCCTTCCCGATGCGCTTCAGTGCGCCACTGTTGGATGTGAAAGCGCTGTTGGAGGCGGGGGAATTGGGCAGAGTTTACGGGTTTAACACCACCAATCAGGGGCAAATGCCCATCGCCCACCGCAAATGGTTTGTCAATAAAACGCTGGCAGGCGGCGGCGCAATCATGGATCACACCGTCCATCTGGCGGACATTCTGCGCTGGTATTTAGATAGTGAAGTGGTGGAAGTGTATGCCCAGACAAACCACATCCTACACGCTGATACAGTAGACGTGGAAACGGGCGGGCTGTTGATGCTCACCTTTGCCGATGGCACATTCGCCAGCATTGACAGCAGTTGGAGCAAACCGCTCAATTACCCCACCTGGGGCGGGCTGTCGCTGGAAATCGTCAGCGAACGCGGTGTGACTATCGTGGATGGGTTTAGTCAGAATTTGAATGTTTACAACCAAAAACAGAACAGTCACGCCTGGGCATACTGGGGGTCAGATGCCAATCAAGCGATGATTGAAGAATTTGTCGCGGCGATTCGTGAACAGCGCCCGCCCAAAGTAACGGGGGTCGATGGCTACAAAGCGCTGGAAATTGCACTGGCAGCATACAAATCGGCGGAGATTGGCGAGCCGGTGAAACTATGACCTCTATCCAACTATCTTCCCTCTACCGCGAAATTCACCAGCAGCCGCAGGCGTTGGCGCAGTTGCTCGCGGCTGAAAAATCAACTATCAGCGCACTGGTAGATGCTATCCGCGCACGAAACATTTCCCACATCGTTATCGCCGCGCGGGGCACCTCAGATAACGCCGGGCGGTACGCGCAATACCTGTTCGGTGCGATGAATCGGCTCACGGTGGCGTTGGCCACCCCCAGCCTCTTTTCCATTTATCGCCAGCCGCCAAAATTCGGCAAGGCGCTGGTGCTGGGTATCAGCCAGAGCGGCAAAAGCCCGGATATTGTCGCCGTGCTGGCAGAGGCGCGGCGGCAGGGGGCGTTGACCGCCGCCATCACCAACAACCCCGCTTCGGTGTTGGCGCAACATGTCGATTTTGTCGTTGCCCTGCACGCCGGAGATGAAAAAGCGGTGGCGGCGACCAAAACCTACACCACCGAACTGACCGCCATCGCTATGCTCAGTGTGGCGTTGAACGAACAGTCGGCGCGCCGCGCGGCGCTGGATGCTGTGCCGCAGTGGGTGGCGCAAACGCTGGAACAGAATCCATTGCTGGCGCAGCGGGTGGAACGGTACCGGTACATGCAGCATTGCGTGGTTATCGGGCGGGGGTATAATTACGCCACCGCATTTGAACTGGCGTTGAAATTGAAAGAGCTGACCTACACCATCGTGGAACCATATTCCAGCGCCGATTTTTTGCACGGTCCGTTAGCGGTCATTGACCCCGGATTTCCGGTGATGGTCGTTGCGCCGTCGGGAGCAGTGTTGCCAGAACTGCAATTCTTCATCCGCAAGATTCAAAACCGAGGGGCAGAAGTCATCGCCATCAGCGATGACGCCGACACCCTGGCTCTGGCGCGGGTTCCCCTGACCCTTCCCCCTGCCTGCCCAGAATGGTTGTCGCCCATCATCGCCATTGTGCCGGGGCAATTATTTGCCCTGCATCTGGCGCACAGCCGGGGACTGTCTTTGGATGCCCCGCGCGGGCTGAAAAAAATCACCGAGACGGTATAATCCGATAACTCGCTTAAATATGGATGATAATAGGAAAGATTCCGGCCAGATTTAGCCGGTTGGCTACCCGGCCCACGGCTGTTGCACCTGTGCCCTTTGGGTAAAATCGCCTGATAGACGCGTGTGTAAAAAGTAGCAACGGTTTTTCATAAAACCTCCATTCATAAACGGATATTGGAATTCAGGTGCTGAAACACACCGCGGTGAAGCACCGCGTATGATACATAATTTGCCAGTCGAATGCTGATGGTTTGGAGTGGTGCTTTTCGGTAGCGGCGGGCAGATGCCCATACACAAAGATCGGGCAATACGGTAATGGGGCCAAGTTCAGACAAGCGTAAAGATAAATCAACGTCATCCAACCCCAATGGACTGGTGATGGACAAATTAAATCCCCCAATCTGATGATAGGCGTCTCGTCGAATAGCCATATTTTGTGTTGACAGTGGTTGTTTTCCGGAGATTAGGCGTGCCACACGCATAAGATTCAGTCGTTGTGTCACACGCGTGACGGAATTAACAACAAAGGGTGCATCATAAAATAAAGCGTATCCCCCGATGGCTATATGATCCGGATAAGTTTGAAATGCTTTAGAAATCTGAAATAACCAATTGGGGGGTACAATACAATCCGCATCGGTTGAGGCGATGATAGGTGCTTGCGCAGCTAAAAACCCGGTATGGCGTGCAATAGCAACACCCTTAACAGGCTGGTAGATTAGTTTAACGTGCGCTTGTTGTGCTATGGTTGCTGTGTAGTCTGTAGAGGCATTATCCACAACAATTATTTCATAGGGTTCCGAGAAATCTTGATGCTTCAATGCTGTTAAACAAGCGATCAATGTTTTTTCTTCATTGTGTGCTGGGATGATTACCGAGATGGCGAAGTGTTGCATACAATCCTCCAAGATACTCAGGTGTGACTTACCGCTATAGCAGGTTAGGGCCGAAAGGCCATTTGCAAAGACATAGGTAAGCAAGGTTGCATATGATAACGCAAGTTGCTGCTGTAGTTATGATTGGGGTAGGCTCTACCCATAGACACCTCCTATCCTGTAAACTCGAAACACCCTATATTTCCTAATATTCCTAAGATAATAACCAAAAAAATAATCAGGCGTTGACGATTTCAATGACTTCTCGAGTGAACTCAGAAAGTTTTCGACGGTTTTCAGTATTTAACCGCTCAACAATTTTTTGATAACGTGTTGTGTGTGCCAGCAAGAAACTCGTTACGTGCCGATTAGCGCGCTCCACATATGATAAGCCTACCGCTAGTCCAGCTAATGCATTTAAGCCAATATCGTCTGGTAATCCGAAGGCGCGCAACGCCTCAAAAAAGGTTGAATTGCTGGCGCTGTCTTTGAGTTGGTACAATTGCAAAATAATGGCAGTGACCATTTCAGCGGCGTACAGCATCGGAGAACGATTACCGGCAATCCGTTGCAACAAATCGTCTAAAACGGTTTGGTAATTGGAGCCTTTACCCTCGCGCAGGGATTGTAGGATATAATTCTTGGCGTGTTCCCACTCTGTTTGGTCGATTGTGCCCCCTGATAGATCGTTCAAGAGTTTTTGGGCGGCCTTTGTGGGGCGAAACACAACTTGTGAGCGCCCTGAACCTTGCCGCTGAGCAGGGGGTACAAATTCAGATATTATCAAACCACGATCTTCCAGCAACCGTAACATATCATAGGCTGTAACGGGATTTACATCCAGATACTCGGCGACATCTTTATAATGTAAAGCTGTTTCCGATTGGTGATATAAATCTAGAAATTTG
>CAYPUV010000237.1:0-5887 GCA_964413895.1 uncultured Anaerolineaceae bacterium | reverse complement strand
TTAAGCCACGACACTTTTCCCCAGTTATCAAAACTCGGAAACTGCCCGTGTTGCAACCAGCATAGCGGTTCGTTTCACTTTTCTCCTCTCCTGGATGAGGCAGGATCAAATTATGGTCCTGCCTCAAGCTTTGTTAATTTTTCTTAACCCATCCTTTACATTCTTTTAACACGCCCTTAAATATCACTTTAAACAACAAGCTTAAGATGAGACAAACTTCAACAATCTTCACAGGAGGAGATTCTAAACTTATGGAAAACAGCAAGTTCATCCCACTGCTCATTAGCCTGCTACTCATTATCGGATTGACCGTTGCCTGCGGGTCAAATTCCCAACCAACCGTCCAGCAACAGTCATCAAACACCAACGCGCAAACCACACCCCCCTCCCAGGGTGAACCAACCAAAGCAGCAGTATCAATAATGGCAGTAACCCTCAACGGGGCGGGCGCTACCTTCCCCCTGCCCGTTTACACCGAATGGATCCAAATGTACAAATCCGTTCAACCCGGCATCACCCTTAACTATCAAGGCATCGGCTCCGGCGGCGGGCAAAAAGCCATCCTCGATGGCACCGTCGATTTCGCCGGCTCCGACTCCCTCCTTAAAGAAGAACAGTACCAACAGATGCCCGACCTGCAAATGCTCCCTATGCTCGCCGGTGCAGTTGTCCCCATCTTCAATATTGATGGCGTCGATACCCTTGTCCTTAATGGACAAGTTCTCGTTGACATCTATATGGCTAAAATCACCAAATGGAACGATCCCGCCATCGCCGCTCTCAACCCTGGCACATCCTTCCCCGATGAACCCATCATCGTCGCTCACCGCTCTGATGGCTCTGGCACTACCGAAATCTTCACTAGCTACCTCGGCGCCGTCAGCTCCGAGTGGAAAGATAACGTCGGCGTTGGCAAAGCCGTCGAATGGCCCGCCGACAAAATCGGGCAAGGAGTCGGTGGTAAAGGCAATCCCGGCGTCGCCCAAGCTGTGCAGTCCACCCCCAACTCCATTGGTTACGTTGAACTCGCTTACGCCAAAGCCAACAACATCCCCTTCGCCGATATGCTCAACGCCGTCGGCAACCGCGTCACCGCTAACGCCGAAACAATGAAAGATGCAATGGCCGCTTTCGCCAACGCCTTCGATGAACGCCTCACTACCAAAATCGTCAACGCCCCCGGCGAGAAGTCCTGGCCCATTATGGGATACACCTACCTTGTCATCCATATGACCGAAAATCAGGATTGCGACAAAACTCAAGCACTCCTCAATTACATTCAATGGGCTATTTCCGATGATGCCACCGCTCAAAAAGCCGCCGACCTTGGTTACGCTACCCTCCCCGATGCCGTGCGTACCCTTGTGCTGGCGAAACTGTACGGAGTTCAGTGCAATGGACAAATCGTCCTAAAATAAATAAGACTTAGGCGTATCAAGGAATGCCTGCGTGACATACGGTGCGCGGAGGCATCCCTTGTCATTTTGTGTCGATACAGATTGGTCTTGTGTTTTTTCTCCTCCCTTAATCCCCTCTCAAAGAGGGGGGAAAGGGGGACAAGCACGATTTCAGCAATTATCGAACTCAGACTGTGAGGGATTAAATAATGAGAGAAACTATCATTTTGGACATCACAAAGCAACGTTCTTCAGGGCGCAAAAAATTCGAACGCTGGCTCCAACATGGTGATCGCATTTGGTTAGCAGCAATTTTCCTGGCTTCGTTGCTGGTCATCATCTTGGTAACATGGATTGCATGGCGGTTGTGGATTGAATCCGCCCCGACCAGAGCAGCATTTGGCTGGGACTTTGTTTCACCGTGGGCGCCCTCTTCCTGGAACCCCGCTCTCGACAAATTTCAAGCGTGGCCCTCAATTTATGGGTCAATCGTCACTTCCATACTCTCGCTCATGCTCGCGGTTCCTTTCAGTCTGGGAATCGCCGTGTTTTTAGCTGAGCTAGTTCCGCATCGTCTCCGCGCCCCACTGAATTATATGGTAGAAATGTTAGCCGCTGTTCCCAGTGTTGTTTATGGGTTGTGGGGAATTTATGTTTTTCTGCCGCTGGTCGTGGTGCCGATTGGCAAGGCAATCGGCGCAACCGCAGGGAAAATACCGGGACTGACAATACTTTTGGGTGGAAATATACCGGTTTCGGGGTTGAGTCGATTGGGCGCGGCGCTCATTTTGTCCATTATGATTACCCCCACCATCGCCGCGGTTAGCCGAGATGTATTCCTTGCCATTCCGCAAACGCAACGTGAAGCATCGCTGGCTCTGGGCGCCACGCAATGGGAAACCATTTGGAAAGTACTCATCCCCTACGGGCTTTCCGGCATTTTGGGAGCCATTATCTTAGGTTTTGGGAGAGCTATTGGTGAAACAATGGCAGTGACAATGGTCATCGGCAATACCACCGGCGGCGGATACTCTATCTTAAAACCCGGCTACACTATGGCAAGTATCATCGCCAATGAATTCGCCGAAGCCGTTGACGCCTTGCACACCTCGGCGCTGATCGAAATCGGGGTGGTGTTGTTTGTACTTACATTGATACTTAATGCTATCGCCCGGTGGTTGGTTTGGAATGTGAACCGACGAGTAATGGGAGACTGATATGCAACACGATTTATTCTCACAAATTGATCTACCCACCATTTATCGACGCCGACGTTTTATGAATAATCTTATGCTGGGATTAACCGGATTGGCGACGGCACTGGCAATTATCCCCTTAATTTGGATTATTGGCTACGTATTCATCAAAGGGGGCAGTCATTTCAACCTCAATTTTTTCATCCACCTGCCCCAACCGATGGGAACAAAGGGCGGAGGGGTGTTACATGCTATCGAAGGGTCACTCATTATGGTGTTCCTCGCTTCCATTTTTTCCATTCCACCGGCGTTGCTGGCAGCGTTTTATTTAACCACCTATCCAAGCTCGCCAGTATCCAGCGCGGTACGCTTTGCCACCGATTTATTGGCCGGTATTCCATCAATTATTATTGGCTTGTTTGGCTATGCCGTTATTGTTATCGCTCAAAAACACTATTCGGCGCTTGCCGGAGGCGTGGTATTAGCTATTATTATGCTGCCAGTTGTCATCCGTTCAGCCGAAGAAATGCTCAAGTTAGTTCCCAGTAATTTAAGAGAAGGGTCACTGGCCCTCGGCGCCCCGGAATGGCGGACCGCCATAAAAGTCGTTCTCCCTGCTGCCGCAGAAGGCATTGTCACCGGCATTATGTTGGGCATTGCTCGCGCCACCGGCGAAACCGCCCCGTTGTTGTTCACCGCATTGGGCAACGACAATTATGAAGTTGGATCCATCATCAAACAGGGTATCAGTGGCGGTCAAAGTATTTGGGAAATTATTGGACGAATACTCGAACAACCGGCGGATGCGCTGCCATTAACGCTGTGGAAATATGCGCAACAACCTTATCCCGAACGGGTAGCACAAGCGTGGACGGTAGCATTGGTGCTGATGATATTTGTTTTAACCCTAAATATCACCGCTCGCCTGTGGCTTGCCAAACGCCGAAACAGCAGTCAGCACCGCTAATATGGCAAACGAGGAGTATATAATGAACAACACCCAATCAATCAAAATGGATATTCGAGACCTTTCGGTTTTCTATAAATCGTTCAAGGCGTTAAACAGTGTGTCTGTATCTGTTTACAAACATCGTGTCACCGCACTCATTGGACCATCCGGCTGTGGTAAATCAACATTTCTGCGATCTCTGAATCGCTTGAACGACCTTGTGTTGGACGTTGCCATAAAAGGGGAAGTTGTGTTAGACGGAGAAAATATTTACGCACCCAATCAAGATGTGGCAGATATTCGACGGCGGGTGGGGATTGTATTTCAACATCCCAACCCCTTCCCGATGGATATTTACGATAATGTCGCGTATGGACCTCGACTGCATGGCTTGAAAAAGAAAGCCCAACTTGACGAAATTGTTGAAAAGAGTCTGCGCGGAGCTGCACTTTGGAATGAAGTAAAAGATAAATTGCACCAATCGGGCATGGCGCTTTCCGGCGGCCAACAACAGCGATTGTGCATCGCCCGCACCATCGCTGTTGAACCAGAAGTCATTTTAATGGATGAACCTGCCAGCGCGCTTGACCCTATTGCCACATTGCACATTGAAGAGTTGATTCAACAATTGAAAAAACGCTTTACCATCGTCATTGTAACACACAATATGCAGCAAGCCGCGCGCGTTTCAGATTACACCGCATTTTTCAATATGGCTGAAGACCGCGCCGGTTATTTAGTTGAATATGGCACCACCGACCAAATTTTCACCAACCCCAAAGACCAACGCACCGAAGATTACATCACCGGAAGGTTTGGGTAGATTACTGGAGCTTGGCAATTGAATCTCCAATGGCCAACAACTGAAAACTTTTTGGAGCAACCTTATGACTAAGAAAAAAGTCCTCATCCTCTGTACCGGCAACGCTTGCCGCAGCCAAATGGCGGCGGGACTCATCAATGCTCGTCTCGGCGACCGTTTTCACGCCGAATCGGCGGGTACGCAACCAAGCGGGTACGTGCATGCCAAAGCCATCCAAGTGATGGCAGAACTGGGCATCGACATCAGCGACGGGCGTTCCAAAAACGCCGCTGAATTTCGTGGGCAGTATTTCGACTTTGTTATTACGGTGTGTGATGACGCGAGAGAAAACTGTCCGGTATGGCTTGATGCAGCGGGCCTAAAAACGCACATCGGGTTTACTGACCCCGCCGCTGCCACCGGCGCAGAAGCGGAAATTTTGGCGGTTTTCCGCAACGTCCGTGACCAAATCGCCGACCAGGTGTTGGAGTTTTTGGAAAAGCAAAAAATGTAATCTTGAACAAACGGAGTATTTTGATGACCCCTATCCCTATTCGAGCTGAATTTGAAGAAGAACTGAACAAACTGAACAACGAATTGCTGCGTATGGGCAGTATGGTCAATACAGCAATAAAACAAGCGATGCAAGCATTAGAAAAACGTGATGAGGGTTTGGCTCACTACGTAGTTGCCAACGATGCGCAAATTAACGCCTTGCGTTACCAAATCGAAACCGACGCGCTGGCAACCATCGCCAAACAGCAACCCGTCGCCGGCGATTTACGGTTCATCATCGCCGTAATGACCATTGTGCCCGACCTGGAGCGTATGGCCGACCACGCCGCCGGTATCGCCAAAATCGCCATCGAAATGGGGAAAGATGCTCCCCTCAAACCACTGATCGACCTGCCCCGCATGGCAATCATCGCGCAAGAGATGCTCGCCGAAAGCTTGCGCGCTTTCAACACGCAAGACACTGAAAAAGCGCAGCAAATCATCGCCCGCGATGATGAGGTTGACCACCTGTACGAGCAAATCTTCCGCGAATTGCTGTCGTTTATGATTGAAGACCCCCACACTGTCACCCGCGCAATGTACCTGCTGTTCATCGGGCACAATTTAGAACGCATCGCCGACCGCGCCACCAACATTTGTGAACGGGTGATTTTCCGCGCCGAAGGAAAAATTGAGGAAACCCCCAGCAACCCTCAAGCCATCTCGATAGAATAACAATGCATTTTACGCATTGCCTCCCAAATATGATCTGCCGTACCACAGTTGCATTTTTTAATGACGCAACTGTATCTACTTAATATTTCGGGGGGGAAACCCCAAAGGTTTTTGAAACCTTTGGGGTTTGGGCTGGTTCCCCTACATAATGCACCTTACGCAGTTTAAAATTTGACAAATTCAAAATACCGACGATCGTGATTTTGACCCCCTTCCCCCAACCCCCTCCCCCAAATTTGGGGGAGCACCCAAAGGGCGCAGGTGGGCAAAAGAGGGTGAGCGAGGGGGACTTCGTCCCCCTCGCTTTCTATCA
>CAYPUV010000236.1:0-5893 GCA_964413895.1 uncultured Anaerolineaceae bacterium | reverse complement strand
GGGAAACTTTACGGACATGGTAACGTATATTCAATTGTTGGAATTGTCTCGGCCAACGCACCCCCTGTTGTCTGAATTGTTGCGGCGTGCGCCCGGAACCTACCACCACAGCCTGCTGGTCAGCAACCTCGCCGAACATGCTGCCGAGCGCATTGGCGCCAACGCTTTCCTCTGCAGAGTGGGGGCTTATTATCACGATGTGGGGAAAATAATGCGCCCTTACTTTTTTACCGAAAACACACCCCCTGGCGGCGCAAATCTCCACGCCCCGTTGGAACCAGAAACCAGCGCCCAAATTATTATTAGCCACGTTACCGACGGCCTGAAACTGGCGAAAAAGTATCGGTTGCCCAGTGTTATTCGGGCCTGTATTGCTGAACACCACGGTACGGAGCGGGTGGGGTACTTCTATCACCAGGCTGTTCAAGCGGCCGGTGGAGACGAAACTGAAGTTGACGAGACAGCGTTCACCTATCCCGGCCCCATCCCTCAATCAAAAGAAACAGCTATCCTAATGTTGGCCGATGCTAGCGAAGCGACAGTGCGTTCTGTTCAACCTCATTCCAGCGAAGAATTGGACGAAATTGTGCGTCGCACAATTGCCAATCGCATGAAATCGGGTCAGCTTGATAACTGCGACTTGACAATGCGAGACCTGGAGCAGATCCGCCTGGCGTTTCACGAAGTATTGCAGGGTGTTTCCCATCCTCGCGTTAAATATCCTGACCAGTTGAACAAAAAGACTAAAATTGAAGACACCGGCCCGTTGCCGCCCTTGCCGCTGGCCGTGCAAAGTTCTGGCCCTGCTGAGCACAACCGTGATGCCGACGCCGCAAAAACCAGCTACACGGTGCAGCGAGAATGAATACGATCAACGTGCAAATTGACATACCGTACCAGATCGATCTATCTACAGCCAGGTTGATTAAGGTTGCGCAAAGCGCGTTGCAGACGTGCAATGTGGTTGCGGCAGAAATGACCATCGTTATCACCTCAGTGGAAGCGGTGCAAAAACTAAACCGCACGTATCGCGGCGTAGATGCTCCAACCGATGTGCTTTCATTTGAAACCGAGCCTCAGGACGATGAATTTGTTGCCGGGAACGAGCCTGGCAACTATCTGGGCGACATCATTATCGCCGGGACCGTGGCGCATCAGCAGGCAGAAGCCGCAGGACATTCCCCCGCCGATGAAATGTTGTTGCTGGCAATCCACGGCATATTACATTTACTGGGTTATGACCATCACACCCCAGAGGAAAAAACTGCTATGTGGCGCAAGCAAGAAGAAATCCTGCGCTTGAATAAGTTGAGCCACGTAAAACCTACAGAAACTTAATCGCGTCAGATGAATGATGAACGTAGAAAAATTGATTAAAGATATTCAATCTGCCCGTCAGGAATTTAACCGGTACTATCAAATTCTGCCGGTTGTTGCACTAGAAGGGCCAGACCTTGCGAATGGCTGGTCGGCAAAAGATTTGCTGGCCCATCTTGCTGCGTGGGAGCGTTATCTGATTGATCGACTTATTGGGGAACCTGTGCCTGATTTTTCTACCGAACAAGCGGTTGACGACCAAAATTACCAGACCTATCAGGAATACAAGGACTGGACGTGGGAAGAGATTGAACAGCACGCCAAAGAGACTTTTGCCGATATGCTCCACGTATTGCAGGCCATCCCCCCGCAACGTCTGCGCAATCCGGAACTTCAACACGCAATTATGATTAATACAATTGACCATTACGCCGAACATTTGCCAATGTTAAAACGTTGGGCGCAGCAATGGCAGCAGCGGGGGCAGTAAATGCGCGCCGAATCTGTGTGGAAAAGTTTTGGCTACGCTTTTGCGGGTATCTGGCACGTGTTGCGCACGCAACGCAATGCGCAAATTCATATTGCTATTACGGTGGCGGTTATTTTGTTGGGATTGTATTTGCATCTTCCATCCATCCAGTGGGCTATTTTAGTGCTAACTATTGGCGTAGTATTTGCCGCTGAAATAACAAACACTGCGCTAGAAGCGGTAGTTGATCTGGCGTCACCAGAAGCTCATCCCCTGGCCAGAATAGCAAAAGATTCTGCTGCCGGGGCCGTGTTGATTTTAGCCATCGTCGCTGTAGGGGTGGGCGTGTTGATTTTAGGACCACCGCTGTGGCGCATTATGGCTGTGCAAATACCGCGTCCATAGCCTCTGGTGCGTATGCCTCAACCATCTCCGGGGTAATGGCATTCGCTTTGGCAATGGCGCTGTACAGCGCCGCCGAGCGGCGAGGGGTGCGGGCCTGGGTTTTTGGATCCAGGCCAATCAACCCAAACCGTGTTGACCATCCTTCCACCCACTCGTAATTATCCACAAGTGTCCAATGATAATAACCGCGCACATCAACCCCGTGCTGGATGGCACGATGTACTGCTGCCAGGTGAGTCAGCAAAAAACGGGCGCGCCGATGGTCCTCTCGGTCATCAATGCCATTTTCGGTAATGTAGATAGGCTTGCCATAGCTGGCCATTCGCTTAATTACCCGAGACAGTCCGCTGGGGTACACTTCCCGGTCGGCCCACGGTGCCTGCCACATTTCCGCGTTCGGCCTGGCAACGGTGCGACCAAACAACGCAAACGGCTGGCGCAGATCGAAGGTGACAGAATGACGTCCGTAATAATTTATGCCGATGAAATCATCGTTGCCTTTGCTAAAATGGCTGTTTTTGCGAAGGATCGTTAATGGGAATTTGAGCTGGTGATTGTAAACGGCTGTGCACAACCGTTCGTTGAACAGCGTGTCTTGCGTGTTGGCCACCAGTTTGTCCAGTCGATTAGGATGCAGCGGGTCAAAAACGGGAATGTGTTTTGCCAACCCCACGCGCGCTTGAGACTGCATCTTGTGGATGGTTTGCGTGGCTGCCCAATGCGCGTTGACCATTGTTGCCGCAACTTGAAACGTATGTGGAAAGCTATGTTCTCCAGGTGACCAAAGGCCGGTGAGGTAGGCCAGGTACGCATAAACCATGGGTTCATTAATGGTACACCAAAATTCGCATAAATCCCCCAGCTGTTTCACCGCGTATTTCGTGTAGCGTTGAAAACAGGCTACTGCATCTGGGTGCAACCAGCCGCCCTGTTCTGCCAACCAGCGGGGATTGGTGAAGTGGTGTAGGGTGACCATCGGCGTTAAACCGCGTTGGCGCACGTGGGCAAGCATTGTCCGGTAGCGGTCAATGGCGGCATCGTCCCACCGATTTTCTTCCGGCTCAATTCTGCTCCATTCTAGCGACAGGCGGATGGTGGTCAGTCCCATTTCCGCAGCACGGTCAAAATCAGCCTCGGCGCGGTGGTGGTCTGCATCCCACCAGTCAGTTGCCAGCGCACTGGTGGTACCATCGTGCACTTTACCGGGGAGTTGCTCCCACTGCCAAAAATCGTTGTTTTTATTGTTGCCTTCGTTTTGGTGGGCGGCGGTTGCCACGCCCCACTTGAAATTGGATGGAAATTGAAGCGGCTTGTATGACGTCATATTGATCTACTCTGTTGCGCTTTGACCGCTCAATACGGCGCGGACTTTGTTGCTCAACGTGACAGGGGAAAAGGGTTTTTGCAAGAACGGTGTTCCTGGTTCTAGAATGTCGGCCTGACCGATGGTCTCGTTTGTGTAGCCAGACATAAAGAGGATTTTGATATTCGGGTAAATTGCTTTCATACGTGCAAACAAAACTTTGCCGCCCATTTTCGGCATAACCACATCGGTAATCAGCAGGTCGATTTTGGGATGAGGTATTTTTTTAACCAGTTGCAAAGCTTCATTCCCATTTTGAGCTTTTAGGATCGTGTATCCCAGTTCGCTTAAAATGGAAACGCCTAGATTGAGTATGGTGTCATCGTCTTCTACAATTAGAATGGTTTCATTTCTGCGAGCGTATTGCAAGGTGGAGGAAGATAGTGGTTGATGGTGGATAGTTGCCGCCACATCTACGGCCGGCAAGTAAACTTTAACGGTTGTTCCAACTCCTACCTCGCTATAGGCGGTAATTTGTCCGCCGTTTTGTTTAATAATGCCGAAACAAGTGGCGAGTCCCAGGCCGGTACCTTTCCCTTTCTCTTTTGTGGTGAAGAAGGGTTCAAAAAGATGGGTTTGCACGTCTGGGGTCATTCCAATACCGGTATCGCTCACCGACAGTTGAACGTAGTTTCCCGGTGGGATCTGTGGGTGCAGGCGCACGTATTCCTGGTCGAGAGTGATGTTTTTGGTTTCGATGAGTAGTTTGCCACCTTCCGGCATTGCATCGCGTGCGTTCACAACCAAATTCACCAATACCTGTTCCAATTGACCGGGGTCTGCTTTAATCTGACCGAGGTTGGGTGCGAGGGAGGTAATCAGCTCTATATTTTCACTAATCAACCGCCGCAACATCTTGTCTAAATTAGAGATGAGGCTATTAAAATTGATGTTTTGTGGTTTGACGATTTGCTTGCGTGAGAAAGCTAACAGTTGACGGATGAGATTGGCGGCGCTGCGAGCCGATTGCAAAATGCCTTCGAGGTCTGGTCTGATCGGGCTGTCTTTGGAAAGTTTGTTGAGCGCTAAGCCGGCATAGCTCATAATAGCGGTTAATTGATTATTGAAATCGTGGGCTACGCCACCGGCCAGCCGCCCAACAGCTTCCATTTTCTGCGCCTGGCGGAGCTGCTGCTCTAGCAGTTTGCGTTCTGTGTTATTGAACATGTACCCTTTAACCTGCGTCAGATTACCATCGGCGTCGAAATCGCCTACCAGGTTTTGAATGACGTATACGGGACGGCCGTCTTTCTGTTTCAATGCTGCGTCGATATAGGTGAGTCTGCTTTTTTCAATCAGTTGGTCAAGCAAATTTTGCCAGGTAGCGGGAGTGGGGCACAGCAGTTGGATATTCGATTGTTCTGCTTCTTCTACTGAGGCAAAGCCGAAGATTTAGGCAAACGCCGGGTTGCAATCGATGATGCTTCCGTTGGGGATGGCGATGAAATCGCCGGTGAGGTCATCTTCAAAAAAGCGGCGGTATCGTTCTTCACTTTCCCGCAGATAGGTTTCGGTGCGTTTGTGGGCCACGGCGTAGCGAATGGCGCGTTCCAGTATTTGCGGTGTTAGCTCGCGTTTAACCAGATAGTCGGCAGCGCCTGCTTCCATCGCTTCTACATCAACATTGTGCCCTCCCTGCCCGGTGAGCAAGATGAAAGGAGCGTTGCATTGCAGGCGTTTTGCTTCGAGCAGCAAATCTAACCCATTGCGTCCCCCCAGCCGATAATCTACTAGATAAACGTCGTAAGTATTACAGGTAATAGCGTCAAGAGCGGCATCATACGAGGCAACCCAATTCAGTTTGTACTGCCGCCCCTCTATTTCAGACAGTAAATCACGGGTGATGACAAATTCATCTTCGTCATCGTCAACCAACAAAATCTGTACGGGATTGTCGCTCATAATCGCCTCTGGTGTGTATCAGCGGATGCGTTCGGTGGCAGCGTTGCACAGTGCAAAATTGGAATGAACATCTTTCGTCTCAATATATTCAATTTTATCCTATTTTGGGAAAAATTTCCAGCTTATTTGCAGGTGGGATCACGGCTGTTGCACCTGTGCCCTTTGGGTAAAGTCAATTTTAAGGTTTCAAAAAATCGTTGCTTTTCCCCCATCCCCCCCAGCGTATCCCTCTGCGCTGAAGAATTCCAAATAATCACAATCATTGATAGGCCCAATAGATGCTTGTGCCGAGGGCGGATTTGGTTCATAATTCGGTCCAGTATAAGGTGGCGGAGGTGGGGGTGGTGTGTAGCATTTCATCGGTGGTGTACATTTATAGGAAAGCCCGTAAAACCCACAGGCTTCAGCCGTGGGATATAAGGGCTTAAATTTTGTCC
>CAYPUV010000235.1:0-5930 GCA_964413895.1 uncultured Anaerolineaceae bacterium | reverse complement strand
ACTGTAACCTTAACGCTGGCTTCCTGGCGCGACGGGGCGGGCCACAGATTTCCTATTGAGCCGCCGGTGTCAATTCACGCAAACTACACGCCGAACACCACGTTCCGCGCGCGGCCAAAATTGAGCACCCCGCCACAGGCCGAACCGGGCCTGGTAACGCTTTGGGCGCAGGCAACCGGCCCAAATGGAAGGTCAGAAGATTTTCCGCTAGCGAGCTTGACGCTGCGCCCCACCACCCGCAATTTTACGCCGCCGGCGCAAACAGATATATCCGTTGGCGCTACGTTCGGCGGGCGGGCCACGCTGTTGGGCGTCAACGCGGACACACTGCGCCTTTCGGCGGGACAGTCAACGCAACTGACGCTCTACTGGCGGGCCGATGCCCCATTTGTCACGGATTACACGGTTTTTGTGCACGTGTTGGGGGTTGATGGCACGCCAATTGTCATTGCCGACCATGTCCCGCCCCGTTCCACAACCAACTGGCTGGAGGGCGAAATCATCGCCGATCCGGTGACGCTCACCCTCCCCGCCGGATTGCCTGCGGGCAAATATCCTGTGGAAGTGGGCCTCTACAATGCCGCCGACCCCGCTTTTCCCCGCCTGGCCGTGGATGGTGGCAATGCGAATTTTGTGATCCTGGGAGAAATTGAGATACTCTGAGTTTTTTGATAAATGACAAACGATAAATTCATTCCGCATCACGTATTACGGACCATCAATTGGAAAATTGTGACCATCACCCTGCTGGCGTTCTGGGTGCGGGTGCAAAATCTTACTTACCACAGCATCTGGTTCGATGAGGCAATCAGTTTGCGATGGGCGCAATCAACGGTGGCGCGCATTTTGGAGGTGAGCATGCACCTGGTGGAAGACCGTTTGCCGCCGTTGTACTATTTGCTGTTGAAATGGTGGGTCGATGGGGCAGGGGTATCTGAGTTCAGCGTGCGCTATCTTTCGGTGTTGTTTGGAGTATTGCTCATTCCCGTGTTGTACACGCTGGGACACAAGCTGTTTGGGCAGACGGTCGGCTGGGTAGCGGCGTTGCTGGCAGCCGTCAATCCCTTTTTGGTCTGGTACAGCCAGGAGGCGCGAATGTACGCGCTGGCCGTGCTGCTGGGCACACTCGGCGTGTTGTTTTTTGTTGACGCGATTAGTCCTCCACAGCCTTTACCACGCCACAAGCTCATTTTTTATTGGGCCGGGATGGGTGTGTGCGTGCTGGCGGGACTGTACACGCACCTGTACACCGGTTTTTTGTGGCCGGCGTTGGCGCTGTGGTTGCTGGCAAATCCACGGACACTCAAACGGGTCTGGCTGCCATTCGGGCTGACAATGGGGACGGCGGCGACATTGTTTTTGCCGCTGGCGATTGCCAACTGGCGCTTTTCCGGCGAATCAGTCCCCGGCAACCCATGGGTCGGTGTCGGGGCGCGCATTTTGGAGCTGTTTCGGGCGTTTGTTGTTTGGCGCGCTTCGCTTGCGACGGGAACGGCGCAGGTGGTGCTGGCGGTACTGGCATTATTTTTGCTGGCGGGAATAGCACTGGCGTTGCAAAAGCAAAAGGGGTGGCTGGTGATTGGCTTGCTGGCAATGCCTTTTGTGGTTGCCAGCATTCTTCTGTTGCGCAGTCGGTTGGCCTTCTTTGGGGAACGGTATTTTATTGTGCTGGTTCCCTGGTTGCTGCTGTTGCAAGCGTTGGGTGTGGGATGGTTCTTTCAGCGTTTGGGGCAGCGGTCGGCCATTAGACAATCGGCTGGGTGGAGCGCAGTGTTGTTGCTGGTAGGTGTGACGGCCGTTCCGCTGCCCGGCCTGTGGAGTGTACCCGCCGCCAAAGAGACCTGGCGACAGACTGTTGCCTATATGACCACTCATGTGCAGCCGGGTGATGCCGTTTTCATCCATCCAGAATGGGTGCGTTTTCCGTACCAGTATTACGCCCGGCAAATGGGTACGCCGGGACAGACGTACGCCGCCTTTTTTGCGGTAGACGAGAATACCGATTTGGACGGCCCGCTAAACGGTATTTTAGATGACCATCCTGTTGTATGGCTCATTGAATCACACCTGGACGAGCCGGACCCGGAACGGCGCGTTGAAAATTGGTTTGCGGCCCGGTATCCTTTGGTGACGGAACTGTACCCCCCTGGCGTGGTGCTGAAAGCATACGCGCCCGGCTACCAGCTTAACCAATTGCCAGCCACGGCCACCCCCACCGATGCCGTTTTCGCATCGGGAATACGGTTGCGCGGGTTCCGCGTGTTCGACCCGCGTTTGCCCGCGCGCGAAACGCTCTTCCATCCCCCCTCAAACTGGATCCACGTCGCGCTCTACTGGTCGCCGGCAAATGGCAGCGGCGCGGAAGATGTGTTTCCGTATGTGCATTTGGTGGACAAGGCGGGGCAGGTGTGGGGCGCATCACTTGAGCGGGGCAGCGACGCCTTCCATTTTTACCCGCCGTCGCGGTGGCAGAGCGGGCAAATTATCCGCTTGGACGTGGACGTGAACCTTAATCCGGTTACGCCATCGGGTGAGTATCGCCTGGTGGTGGGGGTCGGAGAGGAATCGACGGTGTTATCGGTGGTGGAAATAGAAGACTGAATATAGATATCCCTCCTCCCACGTCAATCGGGTCTATTTCAAACTTGCTCCCGCTATAAGTTTCTGGTATTATCAGTCCACTTCACGCTTTTATGGGGCCAATCCCCCTTAAAAACTCGTTGTTGGCTGATGATTTTTGCGTGTAAATCTTTTACAGAAAGGAGACGCCATGCCCGTTGAAACTATCAAGTTGACGAGTCTGAGCCACTGCTCTGGTTGAGCCAGTAAGCTGGATCCAGAGATCCTGGTGCAGGTTCTGCAACCACTTCAACAATTACAACAGAATAATCATCACCCTCAATTGCTGGTAGGTTTGGGCAAGGCTGACGACGCCGCAATTTATCAGCTAAATGAGGAACAAGCAATTATCAATACCACCGATTTCTTCACGCCCGTGGTCGATGATCCGTATGATTACGGCGCAATTGCTGCGGCTAATTCAATGAGCGACGTGTACGCAATGGGGGGGGAAGTGTTGTTTGCACTGAACGTTGTTGCGTTTCCACCCCAATTGGATACCGCTATTCTGGCGGAAATTATACGGGGAGGGGCGGAGAAAGTACGCGAAGCGGGCGCTATCATCGCTGGCGGGCACAGTATCCAGGATGAGGAACCTAAATACGGACTGGTGGTGACAGGCATTGTTCATCCCCAAAAAATCTTTACGAAAGAAGGCGCAAACCCAGGCGATTTGCTGGTGTTGACCAAACCCATTGGCAGCGGCACCATTAGCACGGCGCTAAAGCAAAACAAAGCAAAAGATGAGCATGTGAAAGCGATGGTGGCGTGGATGAAACGGCTGAACCGTTTCGCCGCCAAAGCCGCGCAAGATAGCGGCGGAATCCGCTCGGTAACGGATATTACCGGTTATGGGCTGCTGGGGCATGCATTGGAAATGGCCACCGCCAGCAAGGTTCAATTTCAATTTAGCCTGAAACAAATACCGCTGCTGGATGGGGCAACGGAGTACGCCGAGCAATTCATTTTCCCCGGTGGCAGCAGTAGCAACCGGCTTTTTAACGAAAAGTCGGTGACTTTCGCCCCGGAGCTGACCGAGGCCCAACAGATGCTGCTATGGGATGCGCAAACTTCAGGGGGATTGCTGCTGGCGATTCCGCCGGAGAAGTTGGCGGCGTATCAGGCTGCCTGCGCCAGGTATGAGCAGCCGATGTGGGTTGTGGGTCAGGTTCAGGTCGGCGCGGGCCTGGTAGTAATACCCTGAAGTAATCCGCGGGCAGAGCGTGCGTAAGTAAAAGAAAGAGGAGGCGCTGGTGCGGGGCAGCAAAGAACGCTTTACGGGGTATCTGATAGTTTTTTTGTTGGGGCTGGCGTTTGTAATAGGGGGAATGGTGGGCGGGATATTTGGTGGGGGATTGATTTTGTGGGCAACCACGCCTCAGTATGTTACAGAGCGTGCTACCCCTGTCCCCACCCCATCACCCACGCTCGCTCCTTCTCCTACCGCCACAAATGAACCTCGCCTTACCCCCACCGCCACGCGCGTGCTTGTTCCCACCCCGTCCGTTGAGGATATATTGGACGACGTAATCCCGGCCGTGGTGACCATCATCAATGAGCAGCAGACCACGCGCCCGCAAACCTCGCCAGCTGGCAAGCGTGTCGTGGGGTCGGGAATTGTCATTGGTGCAGACGGGTACATTGTCACCAACGCACACGTGGTTGAGTTCGCCCAAACGCTAAGCGTCATTTTGTCAAACGGAGAGGAACTGGTTGCCCGGCTTGTGGTGTCGAACCAGGATCAAGATTTGGCGCTGCTGAAAGTTGAGTCCAATGAGCCGCTGGTAACGGCTCGTTGGGGCGATTCAAACCGGGTGCGGATTGGACAACCTGTGCTTGCCATTGGCAGCCCGTTGGGAGATTTTCCCAATTCAGTGACAATGGGGATTGTGAGTGGACTGAATAGAGCCTTGGCGCTGAATGATGTTGTACTTTATGGACTGGTGCAAACCGATGCAGCCATTAATCAGGGGAATTCGGGGGGGCCGTTGGTAAACTTAAAAGGGGAAGTCATCGGCATCAATACGTTTATTATTCGTACAGATCATGAGCAAAGCGTGGCTGAGGGGATTGGGTTCGCCATACCGGCCAGCTCTGCCAAGATGCTCAGCAGTACGTGGATTTCTCAAGCGGCCAGTGACCAAAATGCCGATGATGCTGCCCAGGCTGCACCACCGGGAACTATTTTGCTCCCTGCGGCGCAACCTGTGGAAGCAAAGTGAGCCGCAATAAGAGGTTGTAATTGGAAATATTTATTGCAGGCTGTGTGCTTGCTGCACGTGACGCTGTAAAATATCTATCAAGCTCATTGTACTAAATGGCTTGGTAATGTAGTCGCTGGCTCCCAGTTCTTTGGCCCGGCTCGCATCGCGCATTTGTCCCATTGCCGTTAACATGATCACCGGAATATCCGCCAGGTCTGGATCGGATTTTATGGCTTGTAAGATTTCAAAGCCGTCCATATCTGGGATGGCCACGTCGCACGTAATAATATCTGGTCTGGTTTCTGGATCTTTCATTAAGGCTAAAGCCTGTTCTCCATTGCTAGCGCCCACAACCTTAAACCCTCTGGTTGCCAGCATGCGGTCAATTAACCGCAAGATATGGACTTCATCGTCGATTACCATTACCGTGATTATTTTGTTTGCCACAGCCGGGTGAAGCTCCTTTTTATCTCGACAATGCTAATTTTCCAGCTACAGTGCTTGTAAAGCTTCTTCTATGGAGGGGAAGATTACAAAAACCTGGTCCATCATTGTTAATCTAAACACCATTTCGGCCTGCTTGTTCAATCCCACCAGCACAATATTTTTGTCCTTCTCTCGTGCTGTGCGTAGCCCCGATACAAGCGCGGACAATCCAGAACTATCAATCAGCGGGACCTGCTGCAAATTTATTACCACAGTAGAAGCGGTGGTGCTCAGTGTGTTGAGCAGCACCGCTTTAGCTTCTTCTCGGCTCAAAATGTCAATACGACCGATGAATATTATTTCTGTGATTCTTTTGGCTTTATCCAGAATCTTCGTTTGAGTTTCCATAATATTAATTTGAGGCCACTTCTGCTGTTTACCGGTTGGCTTGAGCGTCAGCAACAGTTTTAAAAATTTGGAATACCCGGTCGAACATCGTTAGTTCAAATAAAAGTTTGGCCTGGGATTGTGGTGCTGCCAGGCGTAAGTTTTGGGCGTCTCCACCGAACGTCTTCAATCCAGAGACCAATGCCGCCAGCCCAGAACTATCAATAAACGGCACACCGGCTAAATCTACAATCACCCGTTTCGCACCTTTGTCGGCCAGGTCTCTAAAAGTTT
>CAYPUV010000234.1:0-5960 GCA_964413895.1 uncultured Anaerolineaceae bacterium | reverse complement strand
GCTTCAGGGGTGGTGACTTCAGTTAGTTTTGTGGCAGAAATTTTGGGGGTGGCGGTGGAGGTAGGGGTGGGACGCGGCGTGGACGTGGGCGGCAATGGCGGCGGCGTGTTGGTAGGCTTTAGCTTGATAACGGTTGTTGTTGCCGGGGCCGTGGGTGGGCCTGGCAAGCGTGAGGTTGCCTGGGCAACCGCCTTATCTTCCACACGTTCAACAATATCACCACATGCAGTTAAGGTTAATGTTGTCAGCGCTATCAAAAAAAGCAATTGCGAAAATTTCCTTGCGCGCATCCACACCTCCTTGAGGGTGTCTGACATTACAAAAAGCCAGCAATTCTCATTATAGCGCGGTTGAAATCGCATCTATCAGGGTTTCAGCCACAAAATCTGCCTTCGCAGACTGTACAGCCAGCCCGCGTAAACGGGCTTTGCAGCTTTAGCCTTATAGGGGTGACTTGAGCCACAAAATGAGAATTGCGAACAAAAAGCAAAACGATTCATCCATCGCTGCTTTTTGGGCGGTTGAATATACAATATAGGTGTTGTCAAAAGTCATTGACTTTTTCTATTATAATGGCATAGAAAGGCTGTGTCAAAAAGGTTTTGCTTTGCCTGGGCTATGGATTGTGGGGGTGGTTCGGTTTGTGCGAAGGAGTAGGGTGGGTATTGTAGCGCAACAACGGGGGGACCAGCTTTTTCAGCCATTGGCGTGCAAGCTTCCCCAAAAAGGATAGTGGCTGCAAAATCCAATTTAGCGCTTTGTTCACCCTGCCGATGCCCACGGCAATCCAACGAAAGATTGGAGCGAGTGGTTGCAAAAAACTGAACCGGGCGTATGCAACACAGAGGACGATTGTTCCCACGGAAATTATAAATTTTAGCCAGGCATCAATGTGGATATGCATAAATTCGGCCAGCAACAATTCTACACCAATATTCAATACGACAATATAAGCTGCCGTAGCCAAAACAGGTTCGCGTTTAATCATCCAGGTGAAGATTCCAGCAGCAAAGCGCATTATAAGGATTCCCAACGCCACCCCGACCATCACAATCCATAATTCCCGCGAAAGCGCTACTGCTGCAACAACATTATCTAGACTGAAGGCTAAATCAGCCAGTTCAACATTTAACACCACCAGCCAAAAAACGCTGGTTTCTTGCTGCTGTTGATATATTTCAGTTTTCTTTTCCTTGTCGTTGCTTGAAGTAGATAAATTGTCAAATGCCAGTTTTATTAGATACAGTGCCCCCAATATTCTAAGAGAGGGGTTCGCAACCACCCAGGCCGCAAGAACGAGCATTCCCCCCCGGCCCACATAAGCGCCAAGCAACCCCACTTTTAGCGCCGCCATTTGTTGCATTCCCCAAAAACGATCGGTGAAGCGCTGCAGGAACTTCATGGAGTGAGGATACGGTACCGGCTTATCGTCGGGCAGAATAGAAACCATAGCCCCCAAAACCGCGGCGTTATCAATGGAAAGAATCCCCTCCAGGAAAATTAGCTGAACTATTATCGAGACGGTTGCAAATAACCCTGAAGTTTCCAAAACACACCTCGTCGAAAGATCAGTTTAGGCTCAGAGTAAACAGCCAATCTTGACCACTTTACCACCTTTCACCGCTCCTCACACCTGATTGATATATTTTACCCTCATTTAAATTTTAACATTAACCTCTCACAGATACAACAGTATCTTGTTGAGTGCGGCAGTTCTCATTAATGGTGCGATTGAAATCGCATTTATCGGGTGTTTATCCCAACAATCGAGCCAACCAATATGGGAAGTGTAAGGTTTTTCCAGATGAATACGTCAAAAGACAACCCCACTTCGGCAATAACGGAGGTAAATAGTGGCTGTCAACAAACTACAAGTAAAAATCGGCGGGATGAGTTGCTCGTTTTGCAGCGAGACTATCCGCAAAACATATCGTAGAATGGACGGTGTGCAGGCAGTACACGTCAGCCTGTCGCATGAAGAAGCGTTGATTGAGTATGATCCTGCTCGCCACACGCCCACCGAATTGCGCGACGCGCTGCGGCAAATGGGTTACACTGTGCGTGACCTGGATAAGGTCCGGGCGTTTGAGGAGCAGCAAGCCGAACTGCGCCGTGCCCGCAATTTGCTATTGTGGGCGGTACTCTTCGCAAGTATTTCTTTGGTGATTATGGCGGTTCGTTGGGTGGGATACCCTCTCCCTGGTGGACAACCGCTGATGATTATGCTGGCTCTGCTCACTGTCTTTGGTGCAGGTGGGCACATTTTGCAAATGGCAATCCAATCTGCGCGCCGGGGCATCCTTAACCAGCATGTGCTGCTGGAATTCGGTGCATTTGCCGGGCTGGTGGGCGGCGGATTGGGTTTGATTTGGCCCAATCACTTCCCGCCACACGATTTTTTCGCTGTTGCTACCTTCATTACTACTTATCACCTGCTATCGGGCTGGGCATCGCTGCTGGTGCGAACCCGCGCTTCGGAATCCGTGCGCCATCTGCTTGCGTTGCAACCCGCCACCGCCCATCGGGTGGATGCGGATGGTACGGAAGTGGAAATCCCCATCAAACAGGTACAACCAGGTGACCGGGTGCGCGTGCGTCCTGGCGAAAGCCTGCCGGTAGACGGCATCGTGGTGGCCGGAGAATCGGCGGTGGATGAGAGTCTGGTTACAGGCGAACCGATCCCGGTGGACAAAGCGCCGGGCAACCTGGTGATTGGCGGCTCAGTGAATCAGTTTGGGGTGCTGCTGGTAGAAGCAACTACCGTTGGTGCAGAGGGCTTTCTGGCACGGGTGGCACGTCATTTGGAGGAGGCACGCGCGATGAAGCCAGGCGTGCTGGCGCTCATAGATGGGGTGCTGCGTTATTATTTACCCGCTGTGCTGATTTTCGCCGGGGTGGCGGTGCTGGGGTGGACGGCGGGAAGCTGGTTGCTAACGGGACAGGCAAACTGGACACGGGCGGTATTTGCAATGTTGGCGGTACTGGTGATGGGCTATCCCTGCGCCCTGGGAATGGCAACGCCGCTGGCGATGATCCGTGGCGGGGGCGAGGCGGCTCGGCGGGGCATTTTGATGCGTTCCGGCGAAGCATTCCAAATTTTTAAAGACGTCCAAAAAATTGCGTTGGATAAGACTGGCACGCTCACCATCGGAAAACCGGTGGTGACAGATGTGATTGTCAATGAACAAAGTACACTGAACACTGAGCAATTGCTTCGCTTGGCCGCCAGCGTGGAACAGGTCAGTGAGCACCCTCTGGCGCGAGCAGTGGTGCTGGCGACACTGGACCACAAATTGGATATTCCTATTGCCAACAAATTCAAGGCGCTGCCCGGCAAAGGCGCGCAAGCGGAAATAGCAGGACGCACTATTTTGGTGGGCAGCGCCGGTTGGTTGAGCGAGGCGGGGCTGCTGCCAGACGGTCTGGCCACCAACGTGGAACATCTTCAGGCAGAGGGGAAAACGGTCGTCATCGTCGCCGAGGTCCCGACTCAACCCCCAGAATTAGAAACCCAACGCCAAAGCACCGTTTTAGGGCTTATTGCCATTGCGGACGCGCCAAAATCGGACGCAGCAGAGACGGTACGCCGGCTGAAGGCCGCCGGTATCGAGCCGGTGATGCTCACTGGCGACAACTGGACTACCGCGCGAGCTATCGCCGCCCGGTTAGGGATTGAGCAGGTGCAGGCGGAAGTGCTGCCCGGCAGGAAAGCAGACATCATCCGTCACTTGCAAAAAAACGGCACCCGCGTGGCAATGGTTGGCGACGGCATTAACGACGCCCCGGCGCTAATGCAGGCGGATGTGGGTATCGCTATCGGTGCGGGGACGGATATTGCCATCGAATCGGCAGATGTGGTACTGGTGGGCAGTCGGCTGTCTGCGGTGGTAGATGCCTACCAGATTGGACGGCGCAGTTACCGCAAAACGGTGCAAAACCTGGTGCTGGCGTTCAGCTTCAACGGGGTGGGCGTACCGCTGGCGGCCAGTGGGTTGGTTTCGCCGGGGTGGGCAATGGCAGCGATGATCGCCAGCGTCAGCGCCGTGTTGCTCAATAGCTTCGGTGGGCGGCTGATCCCCAAAAAACGCCGCCTTTGATCAACACCCAAAATTGTACCAGGGATACCAAATTGCCAACTTGACACCGGTTTGGAATTCGGTATAATCCCCCCTGTTATAACCGACCGGTCGGTTGGTAAAATGCGAGTAGTCTTTCTGAACAGAGGAATTTTCATGTGCCTGTGGCACACCACAGCGGATGAAAATTTAGCTTTCAGCCGTCAGTGGTCGGCCTATCAGCAGTAAAACTGACCGCTGAAAGCTGACGACTGACGGCTATTTTCAGAGGAGTTTTCATGAGCCTGTGGCACACCACAGCGGATGAAAACAGGGGGGCTTCGGGGGGATACCCCCCGCTCCCCCCACCTTTCAATTCTATTTTCAGAGGAGAGAGAATGACAATTCTGTTTTTTTTGCATTCGTTTTGGCGTTGGGTGGTATTAATTGTAGCTGTGTTGACGGCGTTAAAGGCCGTTCTGGGGTGGTTGGCGAATCAATCTTGGGGCAATGTGGATAATTTACTGGGGATGTTGTTCACCACTGCGTTTGATATTCAATTTTTATTGGGCACAGCGGTGTATGCGGGAAGCTGGCTGGCGCTCCACCCCGTGCGCTGGTACAGCTCAATTCTCCGCCTTTCAACGGAACACGTGCTGGTGATGATCATTGCTCTGGTGGTGGCGCACATTGTTCGCAGTCGTGCTCAAAAGGCCACCGCAGATCGGGCGCGCTTTCGCATTTCGGCGATTGGATTTATAATTTCGATGTTGTTGATTGTAGCGGCAATGCCCACATGGACAACATCCACATTAGTTTAAACTGGAGCGATGATGCAAACAGCAAGCAGAGAACGAATTTTGCAAGAGGCCAGCCATCTATTTATAGAGCAGGGCTACCATCGCCTTTCGATGCGTGAACTGGCGCAGAACGCCGGTATTTCTAAAGCGGGCATTTATCATCATTTTAAAGATAAGGAGAGCCTGTTTTTGGCGGTGCTTGTTTCTCACCTGGATGAATTGGAAACCATTGTGGAAACTGCTGCTCAAACCAATTACCCCATCCGCGAGAAGGTAGCGATGATGGTGCGGGAGATGCTGGCAAGCGCGCTGTCGCAGCGCGCCATTATTCGATTGGCCCGGCAGGAGATGGAACAACTTAGCTCTGCGGGTCAAGAAACCCTGCGTGAAGCCTATCATCAGAAATTTATTGGACAAATCACAGCCTTGTTGGCAGAGGGTGTGCAAAGTGGTGAATTCAGAGACTTCCCCCCGACCTTTTTAACGTGGACGTTGCTAGGGTTGATGCATCCGTATCTGTACCCGGCGCACAACCGCGATTTAACCATCAAACCGGAAACAATCGATCGATTGCTAGATGTTTTTTTCTATGGCGTGGTTTCACATCCGTAAACGAAACTGCGACTAATTTAGGAGACCATACTTTTACAATGAAGAGATCAAATCGCCGTAATCTGATTATCCTTTTTGCTACCCTGGTTGTTGTCATGTTGGGCTTTGGGATTATCATTCCCATTTTGCCCTTTTATGTGGAGGCAATGGGCGCCAGCGGACGCGACCTGGGGCTGTTGATGGCGGTGTTTGCTTTAATGCAGCTTATTTTTGCGCCAATGTGGGGTAGTTTGTCTGATAGGATTGGGCGTAAACCGATATTAGTTATTGGCATTTTGGGGAATGCACTGGCACTGTTTTTTATGGGGTTGGCCACCCAATTATGGATGCTTTTTGCAGCGCGTGCGCTGGCCGGATTGCTCTCTTCGGCCACAATGCCCACTGCAATGGCGTATGTGAGCGACAGCACCTCCGACAAAAACCGTAGCGGGGGGATGGGCTGGCCCTTATACACATCTCCGAGCCCACGAGACAGGCAGAAAACTCGTATGCC
>CAYPUV010000233.1:0-6037 GCA_964413895.1 uncultured Anaerolineaceae bacterium | reverse complement strand
TTTTGTTCCCCCTCCCCCAAATTTGGGGGAGGGGGTTAGGGGAAGGGGGTAAAAAATAACTTCTTATTTTTTGTCAAGCGACTTTGCAACAGCCCTGATGCGATACAAAAACACCCCTGGCGACCCGTCGGGGCGGTAGGTTTTGAAGACGGGTTTCAGTTGCAGACCCACTTCCGCCAGCGAGAGTGCCGCCGGGGTGGTGGATTGCCACGCCGGAAAAGCGATATATTGCACACCGTCGGCGTTGGCGGCGGCGAAGCGCGCCAGCTCGTCCGCCGATTGCCAGTAGCGCAGATCGTAGGGGAAGCCAAACAGGTAGTATCGCCAGTGCGCGCCGAGCCAGTGCTGATAGAGGGTGACATCTGCGCCGGCATGCCCGCGCAGGTACGCCGAAATTTCCGCCGCGCCGTAATATGCGCCGTGGTCGCCACCGATGGGATATTCGCCGCGAGTGGCGCGGGTGGTGGCGGGGAACATCAGGGCAACAACCAGCGCGGAAATTGCGAGCAGATAGAACGTAGATGACGCTGATTGGACAGATTGCCGCAGATATTTCTCTGAAAAATCCGCGAAAATCCGCCTGATCTGTGCAATCCGTGTGCTATTAATTTTCAACTCCAATGGAATGAAAATCACCCGCGCGGCGAGGAGCGCCAGCAGTGGCATCAAGCCCAGTAGATACCGGTCCCAAATTTGGAAGCTGAACACGGCGTGCAGCCCCACAAATGCCGCCGAAAACCCCGCCAGCAACCAATCGGCGCGGGCGTTCTGCCGCCAGGGGGAAAGGATGAACAATGCCGCCAGCCCCACGGCGAAAATAATGTTCAATGCGGGGGTGGCGGTGGCATATCCCAACAGGTGCAGAAATCCCAACAGCCTATTGCCAAAATGCCCCACAGTGAGACCCACGGGTCCGTAACTCAGCGACGATTGCAGCCAAAAGCCGGGGCGATACGCCCGATTCGCGTCCCACACTAGCGGCAGCGCCAGCCCGATGGCAAAAGTGAGCAGAAATGGGATGAGGGTTTTACCCCCTCCCCAGCCCTCCCCCTTTAAGGGGGAGGGAGTCACCGCAGGTGACGGGAGGGGGTAAAACACCAAAAACGCCAGCGTCAGCGGCAGGAAGAAAATCCCCTGTTGTTTGGTTGCCACGGCGAGCGACAACCACACTCCTGCCCACACCGATTTCTCCTGCGCCGCCGCCAGCAGCGACGCCAGCGCCAGCGTCACCATCAGCGGGTCGGTGAGGATGGTGGGGGCGAACAACATCGCAAACGGCGACATCGCCAGCAGCAGCGCGGCAATCAGCCCGGTAGAGGCATCGTACAGCGTGCATCCCAGCCGGTACACCAGCCAGATGCTGGTGGCAGTTGCCAGCAGAGAAGGCATGCGGGCGACAATATCCAGTGTGCCCATCGTTTTGAAAAAAAGTGCCAGTGTGTAGATGAAGAGCGGTGGCTTGTCCACCGGAACGGTGTTCAGCATGGGGTCAATCCCGCTGGCAATGAGCCGCGCCCAATAGGCGTACAGCGCCTCATCGTGGTGCAGGGAACTGGTTAGCAGAGACAAAGGCAAGAGAACGCCGAGCAGCGTGATGGGGAAGATGGCGTGATGCGTGAAGCGTGATATGAAAAATATAAAACGTAAAACGTATTGTGTAATTCGTTTATTGTCATTTGTCATATGCAACTGTGCGCCTCTGTAATCTGGCAACCTAAAACCCTATCCCAACAGCCGGGCGCTGATTTTCTGAACGTTGTCGGTGTGCATGGTGAGGTCTTGTTGCAGGCCCGCTGTGTCATCACCGTAGTTCAGCCGCCGAGCCAGAAAGGCAAAATCATCGCTATCGGTTGGGGGGACCGTGAGGTCTTTGGCGTGCCCGCGGACCATCCGCAGGGCATTGATCAACCGCCGTAGAAACTTGTGCGCAGCTAGCAGACGCGCAAAATCACTGCGCGACAGCAACCCTACGTCTGCCAGGCGGATCATCGCCTCACGGGTGTTGGTCAGCCTGAGGGCGGGGTTGTTTGCGCCGTGGGTAATTTGCAGGCCCTGCACCAGATATTCCACATCCACCAGTCCCCCCGGACTGTGTTTTACGTTGATGGTTCCCGGCGTAACCAGGTGCCGCACCTGGCGCTCGCGCATGCCGCGCATCGCAGCCACGTCAAACGGTTCGCCGGCGTAGACAATCTCATCCCGCAAGGCGACAATTTTGCGCCCCAAGTCGGCGTCACCGGCAACAGGGCGCAACTTCACCAGCGCCTGGCGCTCGTAGGCCCACGCTGAACCTTCCAGAGCATAATAAGTGCGGAAGGAATCAAGCGGGACGGCCATTGTGCTGAATTTTCCGTAGGGACGCAGGCGCAGGTCTAGCTCAAAAATCCCCTCTCGCTTGGCGTGGATGGCGCTGACCATTGCTTGCACCAGTTTCTCGTAGAATTCGGCGGTGGATATGAGCGGGGAGCCGTCGGTGTGGCCGTTCCCCGCGTAGATGAAAATCAACTCAATATCAGAGGCAAACCCCAACTCGCGCCCGCCGCATTTCCCCAGCGCACACACGCTTACCGGGCACGGGCGGCCATTGTGGAGCAGGGGATGCCCAAACTGCGCTGTCAATTCTGTCCAGCACAGGTTGAACGCGGCGGTCACCACCACGTCTGCCAGGTCAGTCAATTCCGCCGAAAATTGTCCTGAAACCGTGATGTAGCGCAAAATGTGGCGCATATCAATGCGAAACATTTCCCGGTCTTTGAAGGCATTCAGGGCGGCGATTTTTGCTGCGCTGCTGGAAACGTTTGCCAAGATGCTTTGCAACTGAGCTTGTAATTCTGGTGTGGTTTTGCGTGTAGCCAATTCGGTGGCATCTTGCAACACCGGAAACAGGTTAACGTACTGCATCCGCAAAAAATCTGTCCACAGAAAATCACTCACGCCCAGCAAGCGGGTCAGCGCGTCTAGCACCTTTGGCTGCTCCAGCGAGACCAGTTCGTTGGGCCAGTTGGGCTGGGCAAAGAGCTGGCTCAGAAATTGCCTGAAATGCACCAGGGCGGCCCCAGGGTTGGGTGAGCGGGGGAGCAAATGTGTAAAGTGCTTGGTCAGCACAATGGCAGCGCGCAATTCGCGCAGCTTATTTGGGGTGGTGATTTTTTGACCGTGGACACTGGTAATGTGCAATTTATCTGAAACCCGATTACCTTCCGAACCAATTGACACGCGGGTAATGTGAACGCCGACCAGCGCCAGCGCGTTGGTCAATTCGTATAGAAAACCGACCGTGTCCATCGTATCAATGCGCAGGATGGTGTTTCGCGGAGATGAGGTGTTGTCGATTTCAATGTCAATGGGATAGAGGACGGCGTGCGTGGGAGCCGGGCGCTGATGGTACAACGTTGCCAGGCGCTGCGCTAGCGTGCCCTGTGCTTTTTGCTGCTGGTCTGTTTCCAGATAATGTAACAGATCGCGCAATTCTGCCGTGTATTTTTGCCACAAATCAGGGGGGACGTCATCGCCCTGAGTACGGCTGACGATGAATACGTCGATGATTTTGCGCCGTCCCCTGGGTGGTTTGGTTGGTGGAGGGACGACGGGTTTTGCTAAAGGACGGTGGTGTTTTGCGGCGGAGTGCGGTTGGGGGCGATATGTAAAAACATCTCCAGCGTGAATGTTGAACCCGTGCACAAAAAATAATCCGCAAATGATAGACAATTCACCCAGATAATCAAACCCTACAATTGTCACCTGCCAGTTTCCATCCGGCAGGGGGATGGCCTCGACTTCTGCCAGGTTTTGGGGGGTTAATCGCTCGGCCAGGGCGGCGTGCCGGGCAATGTCTTGTTCGCTGAAGGTGGAAACGTAGGCTGGGGCCAGGCGGGCAATATGTTTTTGCACGTGGGGTGGTTGGTCTGTGGCTGTGCCTGCGGTGGGGTTGAGGTATCGCCGGTACACGGTGCGAATGGCGGTGGTGTGCTGGGTGTAGCGCGTTGTAAATTGCGCGCCTGCGTCTGCGCCGTTGAAGCCCAATCGCCGGGCCAGGTAGGTTAGCTCTTGAGGGGTGGTGGGAAGGGTGTGTGTTTGGCGATAGTGCATCATTTGCAGCCAGTGTTCCACCGAGCGCAAAAATGTGTATCCTTCGGCTAAAATGCGCTGGTCTGCGGGGGAGATGAAGCCTGCAGTTGCCAGTCGCGCCAATCCATTCAACGTGTTGCGGCTGCGCACGTGAGGGTGTGTGTCGCCGTGGGCCAGTTGTAAATATTGGGTTACAAATTCAATGTCTCGGATAGAGCCTTCGCCAAGCTTTACCTCGCCCCATGCCCTACCTTTTTGACGCAAGTGATTTTCAATGCGTGTTTTCATCTCGCGCACGTCAGCCTGCACCGTTTCCGCCGCCGCTGCGAAGATCAGTGGCGTTGCTTGTTGCAAGAATGCCTCTCCCACAGCGGCATCACCGGCTACCACCCGCGCCTTGAGCAGAGCTTGTTTTTCCCACAGACGCGCGTGCTGTTTAAGGTAGGTGATGTGCCCCGCCACCGATGTGACCAGCGACCCCACCTTGCCCCAGGGGCGCAGGCGCATATCAACGCGGTACAAAAAACCTGCAGCGGTAACGCGGGTCAGGGCGTCAATCAATCGCTTGCCCAGCCGTTGGTAGCAGGTGTCTCCATTGGCACTCAAAAAGAGTAGGTCAATATCGGAACTGTAATTCAACTCCTGACCGCCAAGCTTGCCCATCCCCAACACCACAAATCCTGCGGGGTCGATTTGGGTTTGAGCGGCGACGAGGTGCAAGCAGACAGAAACCAGGCTATCGGCGAGGTGAGAGAGTTGGGCAGTGACGGTAGGCATGTCAAATAAGCCCAGCAAATCGCACGTACCGATGCGCAGCAATTCCCAGCGTTGAAAATGGCGCAGGGCATTGAGTTGTTCCTCATATGGGGCATCGGGGTTAATTTGAGCTGCCGCGCTTGTTTCAAAATCGGCGCGGTTCTTTGTTTGGGCCAGATGACGATGCGCTACCAGTGCGTCGAAATAGGTTGGCGTGCGCAGTAGAATTTCGGTAAGGAACTGGCTGCCGGCTATGACTGTCACCAGAATCTCTACGGCACGGGGATTCTGGGCCAGGGTGCGGAAGAGGGCGCGGCGATTATCGGCTGTACCGGCGAACCGTTCTATGTTCACCAGCACGCGGTCGGGGCTGGCGGCGGTTTCCATTTCCAGCAATAGGGTGGGGAGAAAACTCAACAAATTGTTTTTGGTTTCCTGGCTGTGTGCCAAACGACGTAATGCCTGGCCGGCTGCCCGCCAATCGGCAAAACCGATGGATGACAGCAAGCGCTCAGCGTCGGCGGTACTCAGGTGTTCGTTCAGCAGAAGCTGGCATTCCAAGGGTGAAAGAATGTGCGTAGTCATAGCGATATTATAACGTAGAGTTCAAGGTGGGGGAAAAAGTTTCGGTGGCGCTGCGACTCTCCGCTGCACAGCGGGCCATTTTGCCTATTGCGCTTCACGCCAATTGACCCTGTTCACCGCCGCCACCGTTAGCTATACTGTGCTTGTATCTGAGCCGGTAATTCTTCTTCAAGGAGCGTTGTCATGAGTGAACATAAAAATTGTTATGTTGAACCATTAAAAAAACCATTGAACCGGGCCGAACTTCCCGGCGCGATGGTTGCGTATTTAGCTGTGGGGGGGATGGGATGCCCCCGCTGTGCCATATGCGTGCACAACGGATTGCTACGCCTGGAGGGGGTGTTGGCTGCCGAGGTATTTCTGCACGATAGTTTAGCTGTGTCGATATACACCCCGGACCGTGTCTCGCCCGATGATCTGATTGCCGCTGTGTCAGCTGCCGGAAACGATGGCCGACATCACTACCAGGCGAAACTTATTTCGCAAATCCCTGCCCCGCTGGCAATGGATTTATTGGATACAATTGCCGCGTAAACATATTAATGGATTTTGGCGCTTTCTGTGAGCAATAATATAACTCACCTTACGCAGTTTAAAATTTGACAAATTCAAAATACCGACAATCGTG
>CAYPUV010000232.1:0-6053 GCA_964413895.1 uncultured Anaerolineaceae bacterium | reverse complement strand
CGCCAATTATCGACGGCATTCAGGCTTGTTTTACATAATAGATGCGTTTGCCCTAGCTCCATCATTGCTTTACCTTTCACCGCCGCTGTGATACAATCGAAGTGGAAATTTAAATTTGTAATTTGAAACTCAAATTCCATTATGTGCGGCAGATACACCCTGACAGTTGACCCCCAAACCCTCCAAGCCGAATTCGGCTTGGAGGCGGTGCCCGATAATCTCGCACCGCGTTACAACATTGCCCCCAGCCAGCCCGTGCCGGTGGTTGTAGCACCGGAGGGCCATCGACGGTTGGACATTTTTCGCTGGGGATTGATCCCCCGCTGGGCAAAAGAGCCGGGCATCGGTAACAAAATGATTAACGCCCGCGCTGAAACGCTGGCCCAGAAACCCAGCTTCAAACATCCTCTGCGCAGGCAACGCTGTTTGGTTTTGGCAGATGGCTTTTTCGAATGGCAAAAGACGCCGCACGGCAAACAACCGCTGTTCATCCATCTGCAAGAAAGAAAACCGTTTGCTTTTGCCGGACTGTGGGACAGGTGGATGGCTTCTGATGGCAGTGAAATTCTATCGTGTACCATTATTACCACCCAACCGAATGAGTTGTTGGCTCCCCTCCACAATCGAATGCCCGTAATTTTGCCCCCCAACACCATCGACACGTGGCTGAATCCTGCAATCCAAGCGCCGGACGACCTGCTTTTTTTGCTGCAACCCTACCCCGCCGAGAAGATGGCTTTTTATCCCGTCTCCCGGCTGGTGAACTCCCCGGCGAACGATGTGCCGGCCTGTATTGAACCTGTCTAATCACACAGATGAACGACGCACCGTCTCACCCATCCGCCTCTCACATTCTGGTTGCCGTTGGCGGACCAGACCACTTCTGGCCTTTGCTCAGTTTAGGATACGCCCTTGCCAAAGCAGATGGCGGACGCCTTACGGTGCTGTCGGTTGACCGCACCGATACTGCGCCAGAGTGGTTGGTCATTCCTTCTGCCTTCGATGCTCTCCCCATCACTGTCGAGATCTCCCGGAATCAATCGCCCGCCAAAGCAATATTATCCTACGCGAAAAACCTGTCGCCAGACCTGTTGTTGGTCGGTTGGCGCAAAACGGCATTGGGAAGCGGCTACCACGTCGGTGGCACACTTGACACCATCTTGCGTCAGGCGCCCTGTAACGTGTGCGCTGTGCGCGCCGACCCTAAATGGCCAGCGACAAATTTTGATCGCGGAGAGAAATTGCGCGTACTGGTTCCTGCTGCCGGCGGCCCCAACGCCCCTCTGGCAATGGATTTGGCGCTAAAACTCACAGACACAATTGAGGTAACGGCGCTGCGTGTTGCTCCAGAGCACACCGATACCGCTGATTTTTTGGAGCACCAGCGGCAATTAACCGAATTGACACTCCCCTGGGAAGATAACCCCCACCTGATCGCCAAAACTATCCGGGCCGAAAGTGTGCTAAAAGGCATCCTGGCCGAAGCAAAAACGCACGACATTACTATTCTGGGAGCCAGCGGCGAAAGCATCTTCAACCAGATAGTCTTTGGCGTGGTACCACAGCAAGTGGGCTTGAAAAACCCCAACACGACCATCATTGTAAAGCGTTTTGATGGGAGTATGGGGAGCGCACTCAACCGGGTTTGGTGGCGGGCAACCCATACACTTCCTGCGCTCACCGTTGAAGAACGCACAGACGTCTACAAGCAAATTCGGCGGGGTGCTCGCCCCAAGGCAGATTTTTTTGTGATGATTGGGCTGGCTTCGGCCATTGCGGCATTAGGGTTAATGCTCAACAGCCCGGCGGTAATTATTGGCGCAATGTTGGTCGCGCCGCTCATGTCGGCGATTATGGGGCTGGGGTTGGGGGCCATTCAAGCTGATGGGAAGCTGCTCCAATTGGCGGGCAGCGCTGCCATCCGTGGCATTGCCCTGGCAATTGTGGTGGGGTTCTTCTCCAAACTGATTATCCCCACGAACGGTGAAGTACCCGCGGAAATTGTGTCGCGCACTGCCCCATCTCTGCTCGATTTGGGTGTGGCGCTGGTCTCAGGGCTGGCGGGGGCCTATGCCTTAAGCAGAAAAGATATGTCTTCATCATTGCCCGGCGTGGCGATTTCTGCTGCGCTTGTGCCGCCTTTAAGCACCGTGGGCATTGGCATCGCCTGGCTCAAATGGGACATCGCCGGCGGCGCGTTGCTTTTATTTTTCACCAACCTGGTCGCCATTGTTGCCGCCAGTGGGTTGATTTTCTTTCTGCTCGGTTTTCGGCCCCAACTCCGCCGGCAGGGACGCTCGAAGATTTTCAAACGTGCGGTTATTAGTTCTGCCGTGTTGCTGGCTTTAATGATATGGGTTTTGGGTTCGTTGACTGCCGCATCGTACCGCAAAGCCGCGCAAAAACGTCAGATTGACACTGTGCTGCTCCAGGAAATCAATCAGATGGAGGGGGACGTCACTCTGGATAGCTGGAAAGAACTTTCTCCCGACAACGATACTTTTGATTTGGAAGTGTTGGTGCGCTCATCCTCAATCCTCAGCCATCAGAGCGTTGTAGCTTTACAAGAACGGGTTGCCGCAGCGTTAAAATACCCCACGGCGTTAACATTAATTACCATCCGCACCACCAGGCTCAACCCGTTGGTGCCGCCAACCCCCACGCGTACCGCAACACCAGGCCCTACCCCCACTGCCACCAATACCTCAATGCCTACGGCCACACTATCGCCAACGCCATCTCCGTTCCCAAAGCCAAGCACAACAGCAACACCCACCTGCACCCCCTATCCGCAAGATACAGCAACGCCAACAGCCTCGGCGACGCCAACGGCCACCAATACGCAATCGCCAACAGCCACGGCCACCCCCCGCAGTGCGGTTGTGGCCTACACTGGCGGTCGTGGTGTAGTATTACGCTGGAGCCCCGGCGGTCTTCGAGCGGGTGCCATCCCCGAAAATACGCCAGTGCAGGTACTTTATCGCCATGCAGAAACGGACGGCCTCAATTGGGTGGAAGTGCGCGATCCAGCGGGTCGGGTCGGATGGGTGGCAGCGCGATATTTGGTAGTTATACCCTGAGAAGCTTGACGAATTTCCGTTTTATGCTATTATTTTGGCTGCAGGCCCCGGTAGCTCAACGGATAGAGCAACAGTCTTCTAAACTGTAGGTTACAGGTTCGAGTCCTGTCCGGGGCGCTTTTTGAGAAAATCAAAAGCTTGTTGAGTTCGAGGCGGCGTTCCCGGCTGCTGCGCAAAACCCTCACCGCCGACCTGCTGCTGCGCAATGATTTCGGCTTGCAGCCGCTCACCTCGTAGGGCGCGCAAGACCTGTATGAAATCATCGCCGAACGCTATGAACGCGCCTCGCTGATGGTGACCAGCAACCGCGCTTTCACCAAATGGCCCGCAGTATTTGGCAACGACCTGCTCGCCAGCGCCGCATTGGACCGGCTCACTCACCACAGCCACACCATCACCATTCGCGGTGAAAGCTATCGCCAGCGTCAGCGCAGAAAGGAGGTCTCCGGCGTTTCCTCAGCCTCGCCTGCTACCCCTTGATTTCTCTTTTTACCAACCCGCCTCGCACCGCTGACTGGTAAGCATCCAGCCGCTCATGCCCGGTAAACACCGCCCGCTTTTTGACAAGCAGCGATAAGTCAACCCGAAAGGAGAGCACAACGGCTAAAAAATCGAAGCGTTATGTGGCCTTCGATGTCCACAAGAGTTATGTGATGGTGGCCGCGGTCAGGGGCCCCAAGGAAGTGGCCTTGACCCCTCGGCGGGTGTCCTTTGGCCAGGTTGAGAGCTGGATTGCCAAGCATCTCAAGCCCAGCGATGAGGTGGTCTTGGAAGCAACAACCAACGCCTGGCATGTTCACGATCAGGTGGCCCCCTTGGTCAGTCGGGTGGTGGTGGCCCATCCTTATCAGGTCAAGCTGATTACGGTGTCAACAACGGGAGTAAAATTACCCTAAACAACGGTTTAGAAAGTCCTCCGAAAAACAGGTAGAATGTACCTTTAAGCGAGTAGCGAGGAGGTACAACGATGATTAGCAAGGAGGATTATGCCGTGATACAGGCATTAAGAAAACGCGGTGTCTATCTCAAAGACATCGCAGCTGAATTGAATATTCACCCCAAAACGGTGAGCCGGGCATTGGCGCGCGGCGGAGCCCCGGTCCGCCAACGCAAACGTCGTTCGAGCAAGTTAGACCCCTACAAAGGGCAGATTGACCATCTGTTGCAAGAAGGGGTGTGGAATGCGGTGGTCATCTACCGTGAGATTGAAGCCGCCGGGTACGATGGCGGATTGACCATCTTGCGGCAGTACATTGCTCCCAAGCGGGCGCTGCGGCGGTCAAAACGGACAAGCGAGATACCTTGACCTTGGCCAGATTGCTGGCCGTTGATATGATCCCTGAAGTGTGGGTGCCCCCCCTGGAAGTGCGCGAACTGCGGGCTTTGATTGCCCATCGACGCGGCTGGTTTCACAACAAACGGCGGCCAAAAACCGGCTCAACAGTGCCTTGCACCGGCATAATATCGTCCCCCCCAAAGGAAAACTCTTTGGCCAAGCTAACCGCACCTGGTAGTCAGAGTTGAACCTGCCACTAAGCGAAAAGTTGCGCGTCCACCAAGACCTGGCCATGCTGGCTCATCTGGCCCCTCAACTTGATGAACTCAAAAGCGAACTCGAACGCCTCAGTGTGGCTCAACCCTGGGCCACCTCCATCACCTATCTGATCCAACTGCCCGGTTGTGGTTTGACCACTGCGATGACCATTCTCAGTGCCATCGGGGATATCAGCCGTTTCCCTTCAGCCAAGAAACTGGTCGGTTATGCCGGCCTGGGCGCTCGTGTTCACGCTTCCGGCCAAACCCATCAGGATGGCCCCATCACCAAACAAGGACGCCGTGAACTCCGCTCGGCTATGGTCGAAGCTGCCTGGACCGCCGTCCGCGATGACCCTTTCTGGAATGAGAAAGTCGAGGCTCTCAAAGCTCGCATTGGGAAAAACAAAGCCATCGTCGCCATTGCCCGCAAACTGCTGGTCGTCGTCTGGAACGTGCTCAGTGCTTGCCAGGCTGACCGTAAAGCCGATGTGGACAAGGTCGCTTTCAAGTTTATGGTCTGGGCCTGGCAACTGGGCGCTCAACACCGCCCCAGAGGTCTCTCAACCAGCCAATTCATCCGCTATCACCTGCTCAAACTGGGCCTGGGTGAAAACCTCACTCATATCACCCCCGGCGGCGTCAAACGCCTCATCGCTTCTTCGGAGGAACTATTGGCTCTTTACCCTCACCTGGACCCCGCTACCTGAGCAAGCTGTAGCCACTTCCTATTCAATTGTTTCCCCCCTTTTCCTCCCCCGTACTCCCCGCCGGGAGAGGTTATTTGACCCTGCGTCTAAAAAACGGCTTGACTTATCCCGACAACAGGTCTGGGGACAATATGGACAACGCTCCGACTTGACCACATTGCCCACAGACCCTACTACTCCTTCTTTGCCCCTTTTCCCCATCTCCTTTCCCCCCAAAATAATTAGGACTTTTGGCCTACTTGATTTTGCATGTCATCGGTATGTGGCAAACCCAACCTGCTGCTTTGCCGCACCAAACCACAATATCCAACCCCCGCAAACGCCGATACCGCACTCCGCGATGGGGCATCGCTTGCACTTCCCCCGCACCGCACGAATCTCCAGCTCCAGATTTTTACCGGAAACCCGAACCAACTCCGCGCCACCTAACGCCCGCAAATAAGCCGCGCGAAAGGTGGCACTTTTTCGAACCGCGCGGCAAAAGTCGGCTTAATTTGCTTTGTTATGTGGCAAACCCGACCCGATACTTTACCGCACCGAGCCGCAATACCCGACCCCCGCAACCGCCGATACCACAAACCCCGCCGAAACTTCACCGGCGCACTTGCTGCACATTACCTCTCTCTCGCCGGCCGGTTTACCAAAACAAAAACCAAACCGACCCCGCGACCACATAACGAAAAAAGGATTCATGCGGCGCGCACACACGCAGCGACCTCAAGGGCAGGCA
>CAYPUV010000231.1:0-6156 GCA_964413895.1 uncultured Anaerolineaceae bacterium | reverse complement strand
GCGTAGGAGTAGGCGTGCTGGTTGGAGACGGTGTTGCGGTTGCGGTGGCCGTCGGTGTTGCGGTGGGGGAGGGCGTGGGAGAAAGGGTAGCGGTAGGGGAAGGGGTGAAGGTCGCCGTGCCGAGGACGACCAGAGCAGCCGATGGCGTGTCGGAAGCAATATATTGTTCCGCCAACAAAATTAGCGTTAAAAGTAATGGAAAAAGAAGGGTTGAAAATACAGAGCGAATAGATTTTTTCATATTGTGTTGCGTATTGCATGTTGCGAAAATTTTGCCGGCAATACGCAACACACGATTTTACTCTTTTTCATCCAACGCGGCAACACCCGGAAGCGTTTTGCCTTCTAAAAATTCCAGGCTGGCACCGCCGCCGGTAGAAATATGGCTCATTTTTTCTGCCAGGCCGGAAAGCTGCACGGCTGCGGCACTGTCCCCTCCACCGATGATTGTCATAGCAGCGGGCAAATTGGCCAGGGCACGGGCAATGGCGAAGGAACCTTCGGCGAAACGGGGGAACTCAAATACGCCCATCGGGCCGTTCCACACCACGGTTTTCGCTGCTGCCAGGCGATTGGCAAAATGGGCGATGGTGGCGGGGCCAATGTCCAGAATCATCCAGCCGGCGGGCACTTCATCTACCGGAACCACGCGAGCGTCGGCGTTGGCATTGAATTTATTGGCAACAACGGCATCTACCGGCAAAAACAGTTTTTCGCTGGCTTCGTTCAGCAGTTTTTTGGCGGTGTCGATGGCGTCCTGCTCTACCAGCGAGTTGCCGGTGGGCAAGCCCTGCGCGGCGAAAAAGGTGTTCGCCATGCCGCCGCCAATGAGCAGCGCGTCTACTTTGGGGAGCAGGTTTTTAATCACGCCGATTTTGTCTGATACTTTTGCCCCGCCTAAAATTGCCAGAAAGGGCGGCTCCGGGTTTGACAAGGCTTTCCCCAAAAAGTCCAATTCTTTCCCCAGTAGAAACCCGGCAACGGCGGGGCGCAGGGTCGCGGTGACGCCGGCGGTACTGGCATGGGCGCGGTGGGCACTGCCGAAAGCATCGTTTACGTAAATTTCGCCCAGTTTTGCCAGTTGAGCGGCAAAGGCGGGGTCGTTTTTCTTTTCTTCGGGGTGGAAGCGGGTGTTTTCCAGCAAGATAACCTCGCCGGGCCGCATCGTATTCACGGCTGATTCAACCGCTTCGCCAACGCAGTCATCCAGTTTTTGCACCGGACGATCAAGCAATTCAGATAATCTAGCCGCTACGGGATCCATTTTCAGGCTATCCACCACCTGCCCTTTTGGTCGTCCCAAATGCGACATTAGCACCACAGCGGCGTTGTGTTTCAGCAGGTATTTTATAGTGGGCAGGGCGGCGCGAATGCGGCGGTCGTCGGTAACGGCGCCATCTTGCAGCGGTACGTTAAAATCTACCCGCACCAATACCCGCTTGCCGGAAACAGCTACATCGGTAATTGTTTTTTTGTTCATAGCACCCTTCTTGTTGGGAAGATGGGGATTGGAGATTAAAAAGAGAGCTTGGTTATTGGAGATTAAAGAATCCCCAATCCCCAATTTCTCATTAACCCTTTTGCTATAGTTTGTTGGCAATCAACTTTGTCAAATCGGCAATACGGTTGGAATATCCCCATTCGTTGTCGTACCAGGTGACAACTTTGACCATATTACCACCCAATGCCTGGCAGAAGTCGGCGTCGATGGTGCTGGAAGCCGGATTGCCTTTATAGTCCATCGAAACCAGAGGCTCTTCACTGTATTCTAGAATCCCTTTCAGGCCGTCGCTCTGGGAGGCTTCTTTCAGCGCGGCACGCAGGTCTGCGGTGGTAACTTCTTTCTTCACTTCCGCCACAAAGTCCACAATAGAGACGGTGGGGGTGGGCACGCGCAGCGCGAATCCATCAAATTTGCCCTGCAATTCAGGGATGACCAGCGCCACGGCTTTCGCCGCGCCGGTGGTAGTGGGGATGATGTTCATGGCTGCGGCGCGAGCACGGCGCAGGTCTTTGTGGGGCAAGTCGAGAATGCGCTGATCGTTGGTGTAGGAATGAATGGTGGTCATCAATCCCTTGACGATGCCGAATTTGTCGTTGACAACCTTCGCCGCCGGCGCCAGGCAGTTGGTGGTGCAGGAAGCGTTGGAAATGATGTGGTGATTTTCGGGGTCGTATTTTTCTTCGTTCACGCCCAAAACGATGGTGATGTCTTCTCCTTTGGCGGGGGCGCTGATGATGACTTTCTTTGCGCCAGCTTGCAAATGCTTGCTCGCCAGCTCGCCGGTGCGGAAAAGGCCGGTACTTTCGATGACGATGTCCACGCCCAGATCGCCCCAGGGCAGGTTGGCAGGGTCACGCACCGCCAGCACTCGCAGATGCTTCCCATCAACAACCAATCCATCCTCAACAGCTTCAACGGTACCCTCAAATTTGCCATAGTTGGAGTCGTATTTTAACAGGTGAGCCATTGTTTTCAGGTCGCCAATGTCGTTGACAGCAACAACTTCCAATGTGTCGGGATATTTATCCCGCATAACTTTGAATACCTGGCGTCCGATGCGTCCAAATCCGTTAATTCCTACTTTTGTAGTCATTTGAATCCTCGCTTTTTTGTGACTAGGGTTTTTGAGTTTCAGCTAGCAGTTATCTCAAAAAACGGAGCTACAACCAGCTCACATATGTTTGTTGCGCCGTTGCATCTCCGTTTGATACCACTGCATCATAGCCTGTGCCAATTTTTGGGGGTTGTGCCGCCAGGGTCTACTCGTATCAATCACATCGACGGCAACAACACCATAGTCGATTTTATCAGTATTTTCGGGAATCACCAAATTCAGCGCCTGGCCTGCTGGCAAAGCGTGGCTCAGGTTGTTGTTTACCAACACGTGGGTAAAAAAGCCTTTTCCCACATGCTTTTCCAGCGCCTGCACGTGGTCTGATAATGAGAAGCCTTCTGTTTCACCCAACTGCGTTGCTACGTTGCAAATATATAGTTTCGGCGCTTGACTGGCACGCACAGCGTGAGCAATATCTGACACCAGCAGGTTGGGCAGCAGACTGGTGAACAGGCTGCCGGGACCGAGCACAATTAAATCAGCATGCAAAATGGCGCGGATGGCACCGGGGTAGGCAGGGGGATTATCCGGTTTGAGGTACACCCGTTCGATGGGGTAGGGGGTGTGGGGGATGGCGCTTTCTCCGCGCACCTGCGCCGAGCCGCTTGCGGCGGCAACATCGGCGAAGAGCGTGACGTTTTCCAGCGTGCTGGGCACAATTTGCCCCCGAATTGCCAGGACGCGGCTGCTTTCGGCGACGGCGCGCTCAAAACTACCCGTCACTCCAGCCATTGCGCTGATGAACAGATTGCCAAAGCTGTGCCCTTCCAGCTCGTTGCGGTCGCTGTTGGCGCGTTCAGCAAAACGATATTGAAACAACTGGGTGGTGAGAGCATCATCATCGGCCAGCGCGGCAATGCAGTTGCGGATATCGCCCGGTGGCAACACCCCCAGCGATTTCCGCAATCGCCCGGAGGAACCGCCATCATCGGCGACAGTGACGATGGCGGTAATGTTGTCGGTGTGATGTTTCAGCCCGCGCAGCAGGGTGCTCATACCGGTGCCGCCGCCGATGGTGACAACTTTCGGTCCCCGGCGGCGCTGTCGCGCACGGTGGAGCCGTTCTGCCACCGCAGCGGCATTGGTTTCGTCGGGGAGCAATGCCAGCCAGATGGTCTGATTCAATCGATACAAGGCCCAGGCAATCAGCCCCAGACCTAGTCCGCCGAAAAGCACCGCTCGCAGCCCGCGCGGCAAAAATTGCAGCGCCAACAATCGTACCGCCGACGGATAGCCACTTGCCTGATACAGGTCTCGCAAAAATAACGCGCCACCCAACGCCAGAATGGTTATCCCGAGGAATAAAATCACGACCCAGCGTTTTATCCCCATGCCGGGCGTGAGCCAGCGAGCAGTGGTTTTTAGTAAGTTTGACATTGCTTCCCTCCAGCACTCATTATACCACAAGAGAATACTGTGCGCGTGCGCAGTGCGCTATTAATTGGCACCACACAATACAACCACGTTTTACGTTTCACCGTTTACAGGTATAATTTGCCGTATGAGAAAAGTCACTCAAACCACGCTACTGTTTTTATTAATTGCGGTGTCTATCGCCCTGCCACTATCAAAGCCCTGGTGGCAGCAGCAACTTTTTTACCTCACCGGGGAGGAAGACCCACTGAAACAACTTTCCGGCACGGTGCAATATCTATTCACCCGGCTACAACCGCCTCTCAAAACCGCCGACATGGTTCCGGTGCAGGATGCTGATCTGGCTCCATTCGGCGTGAACACGTTTTTGCAGCAGGAAGTGGAGCCGGAAAAGCGGGAACTGGCAATGAAGCTGGTCGCTGATGCAGGGTTCCGCTGGATTCGGCAGGAATTTCCGTGGGAAGATATTGAAATTCACGGCAAGGGGGATTTTGAAGACCGCCGCAATGAGCCGTACCATTCGGCGTGGGATAAATACGATCAGATTGTGGCGCTGGCAGAAAAATACAACATCCAGATTATGGCACGGCTCAGCAACCCCCCTGCGTGGAGCCGCGCCAAAGGGAATTCGGTCGGCGCGTTTGCCCCGCCCGATGATGTGAAAGATTACGGCGATTTTGTGGAAGCGGTCGCCCGGCGGTACAAAGGACGCATCCACGTGTACCAAATTTGGAATGAACCGAATATTTTCCCGGAATGGGGACAATACCCCATTAATGCGGAAGAATATGTGCGCTTACTGAAAGAAGGGTACACCCGCATTAAAGCAGTTGATCCCGACGCGGTGGTGGTGATGGGCGCGCTGGCAGCCACCATCGAAGTTGACCGCCAACGGCGAGAGGGTATCAGCCCCGGCGGGTTGACCGACGCGCTCTTTTTGCAGCAGGTGTACGATGCGGGCGGCGGCGCGTATTTTGATGTGCTGGCGATGCAGGGGTACGGGCTGTGGAGCGGGCCGTATGACCGCCGCATGCAGCCTCGTGTGCTAAACTTCTCCCGCCCGCTCTACATCCGCGATATTATGGTGCGCAACGGCGACGCCCACAAACCCATCTGGCTCAGCGAAATAGCGTGGAATGCCGTGCCGCCCGCCAGTGGCATTCCGCCCATTTACGGGCAAGTCTCGCTAGAGCAGCAAGCCAGGTATGCGGTGCTGGCGTATCAGCGCATCCAAAAAGAAATGCCGTGGATTGGGGTGGGCTTTTACTGGTTTTTAAAACAGGCGACCGCCCAGGAATTAAAAGATGGCAATCCGCAGTATTTTTTCCGCCTGCTGGACCCTGATTTTTCACCATTGCCGGTGTATGACGCGCTGAAAAAAGCAGCAAACCAACCGCCAGTAATGTACAAAGGCTGGCATCAAGAGAACCACTGGGCCGTGCAATACAGTGCCGGCTGGCAGCCGCAGAAAAACGACGCGGCGGTGTTCGACGGGGTTATGGCAACAGCAGCGGCAGGGGAAACGGTCTCGCTCTCTTTTTCGGGTAGTACGTTAAAGTTAATCGTTGTGCCCACAGACACCACCCTTGCCGTGCAGATAGATAATCAGCCCGAAAAAACTATCTTGCTCGCCACGTCTGAAATCACGCTCTATCGCACATGGAAAAAAGGGATGCACTCCGTCACGCTCACCAGTGGGGCAGGGGGGGCGGCAATTGATGGGTTTATTGTGAAATGAGCGAATCAGTGAATCGTCTCACGCATCACACATCGCGTTTTTTGCCGCCCGCTGTTCTGCTACTGGCAACCGCCACCCGTTTCTATCGGCTGGGGGCGCAATCACTGTGGTCTGATGAGGGGAACAGCGTGGCACTGGCGCACCGTTCATTCGCCGAAATTGCTGCTCGCACCGCCCACGATATTCATCCGCCGTTGTATTATTGGCTGTTGAAGGGTTGGATTCTTTTTTGGGGCACCAGTGAATTTGCCGAGCGCGCGCTCTCGGCGGTGCTGGGTGTGCTGCTGGTGGCGGTGGTCTATCGGCTGGGGACGCGCTGGTTCGGCCGGCGCGTGCGGGCGGCCGCGGCTCTGCTGGGCTCCGTCGTGCCGTTTCGAGCGTCTGACGCCACAGACACGCTGATGTACGTGCGGCAGCACGCGCTTG
>CAYPUV010000230.1:0-6175 GCA_964413895.1 uncultured Anaerolineaceae bacterium | reverse complement strand
CCGCATTTTTGATGCCGAAGCCTTCAATATCCATCGCCGTGCGCGAAACGAAATATTCCACCCGCCGCACCAATTGGGCGGGGCAAGCATTGTTGACGCAAAAAACGGCGACTTCATCGGCGGGGAAAAAGAGGGGCGCATCGCACACCGGGCAGCGGGTCGGCGGCTGGTACGGGCGCGAATCGGGCGGGCGCAGGTCGAGAATCGGTTTGACCACCTGCGGAATCACATCCCCCGCACGTTTGACCACCACTGTGTCCCCCGCACGCAAATCCTTGCGGGCAATGTCCTCGAAATTGTGCAGGCTGGTATTGCGCACCGTCACCCCGCCGATGTTCACCGGCTCAAGTTCGGCGTAGGGGGTGATTTGCCCCGTGCGCCCCACCTTCGTTTTGATGGCGAGCAGTTTGGTGGTCACCTCCTGCGCGGGGAATTTATAGGCAATCGCCCAGCGCGGCGCGTTGCCCACAATGCCCAAATGCTGCTGCAAATCGAAATCGTTCACCTTCACCACCGCGCCGTCCGCTTCATAGGGCAGGTCGGCACGGCGTTCCATCCATTGGTGGATGAAAGTCAACGCCTCATCCAGCGTGCGGGCGCGGTGAATATCGGGGTTCACCGGAAAACCGAGGGCGCGCATCGTTTGCAGCGCCTCCCATTGGGTGCGAATTTCCAGCCCGTCCACATATCCGATTTGATACCCGAAAAACGCCAGCGGACGCCGGGCGGTGATACTGCTATCAAGCTGGCGCAGCGATCCGGCGGCGGTGTTGCGCGGGTTTGCATACAATTTCCCGCCGCTTTCCGCCTGCCGCCGGTTCAGTTCCTCAAAATCTTTTTTGCCGATATACACTTCCCCGCGCACCTCAATTCGTGCCGGCGCGACAATATCGGCAGTGGCATCCACGGGGATGCGCAAAGGAATGTTCCGCACCGTGCGCAAATTGGCGGTCACATTCTCGCCGACGACGCCGTTGCCGCGCGTCGCGCCCTGCACAAACACCCCGTTTTCATACGTCAGCGCCACCGCCAGCCCGTCGATTTTCGGCTCCACCACAAATTCCACCTCGGCGATGGTCGTCCCTGCCGGCAACAGCTTTTCGATGCGTTTCAGCCAGTCGCGCATATCGTCATCATCGAAGGCATTTGCCAAACTGGTCATCGGCACGGGATGAGTCACTTTTTCAAATTCCGAAAGGGGTTCCGCGCCGACGCGCTGCGTGGGCGAATCGGGGGTGACGAGTTCCGGGTGTTCCGTTTCCAACCGTTTCAACTCGGCGAAAAGTTGGTCGTATTCAACATCGCTGATAACGGGGTCATCGAGGGTGTGATAGCGGTAAAGATGGTAGTTGATTTCTTTCCGCAGTTGCTCAATGCGGGCTTGAATATCATCCATTGATATGCTCCAAACAGTGATGCGTGATGCGTGATGCGTGATGCGTGATGCGTGAACAATTTTATCACGTTTCACGTTTCGCGCAACACGTTCCCCAAATCCTTCCTGTCCCCAAATTTGCCAGTTATTTACAAATCTGGCACAATCAATTAGCAGTCAGCGAGGGAATGAATCGTCCCCGGTGGGGCGCCTGGTCTTCAAAATCAGTGGGCGGCGGCGAGCAGCCGGCGTCGGTGGGTTCGACTCCCATTCATTCCCGCCTTAAACACTGGAGATTGGACAATTTGTACCCCAATCTCCCCTTTTATTTTAGCAGAGGCTTTTAATGGCAGACAAAGAATTGGTGCTTTTAAAACTTGGTGGTTCCATTATCACTGCTAAAACCCAGCCGAATACACCAAACATAACGGTACTGAAGCGATTGGCGGCAGAAATCAAATCGGCATTAGACCAACGCGGCGATGATCTGAGCCTTATCATCGGGCACGGGTCGGGGAGTTTTGGACACACTGCCGCCGCTAAATACAAAACTACCCAGGGCAACCTCGGCCCCGAAAGCTGGCGTGGATTGGTAGAAGTGGTGGCTGCTGCCAGCCGGCTCAATCGCATTGTGATGGATGTGTTGCTGGATGCAGGCGTGCCTGCCATTCAGTTTCAGCCGTTCGCCAGCGCCAGAATGCGAAAAAATCAATTGATGTATGTTGAAACTTACGTGCTGAAAACCGTTTTGCAACACGGATTGGTTCCGGTGGTGTACGGTGATGCCGCCATCGATGCGGTGCAGGGGATGAATATTATTTCTACCGAAAAGATTTTCGACAACCTGGCACGCGAGTTGAACCCGGAACGCATTTTGTTGGCCGGGGATTTGGATGGCGTGTACTCCGGCGATCCCAAATCTGACCCCAATGCTGAATTAGTTGAGGACATTGATTCGACAAATTGGGATGACGTGCAACAAATGCTGGGTGGCTCGCAGGCAGCAGATGTCACCGGCGGGATGTTCACCAAAGTGCGCGACATGTATCATCTGACGCTGGCGATGCCGCCGATGCAGGCGATGATTTTCAGCGGGCTGGAACCGGGCAACGTGGAAAGCGCTTTGCTGGGCCACACCGCCGATTTTGGGACGTTGATAAATTAGAGCTATTGGCCATTGGCTGTCAACTATTAATTTTTTAATTGTATTTGCCCGGACGTGAGTTCTGACAACGCCCCGGAAAAATCATTCACCGCCGAAACGGGAAACGTCAACATAAGGCGCACATCTGCGCCAAAAACCTCATCATTTACACTCCCGTCGTGTTGCCTCACCAATCGCCGCACCTGCTCGTAAAAATGGTACGGCACACGCAGGGCAACAGTTTTCTTTTCCACCTTTTCCGTGCGCGAGATTTCTGTCAGCACAATTTGCGCGGCTTCAGTATATGCCTTCACCAATCCCCCCGTGCCGAGTTTGGTGCCGCCAAAATAACGGGTGGTGACGACCGTCACATCGCCCAATCCACTACCGCGCACGACCGCCAGCGTTGGCTTGCCCGCCGTGCCGGATGGTTCGCCCGCGTCGCTCATCCCATGGATTACGCTGGAACCATATCCCACGGCAAACGCATACACATGATGCGTGGCATCGGCGTAGCGACGGCTGATTTCGGCGATAAACGCGCGCGCCTCATCCACTGTCGGGGTGTAGGTGGCATTGGCAATGAACCGCGAGCGGCGAATAACGATTTCAATTTCGGCTCGTCCGGCGGGAATAGGGTATCGGTCTGACATCGGGTCACCTGCCATTCAATTGATTTGGGTAAAAGTATAACACCGTTCAAAATGAAACGTAAACCGTAATGCGTTTCTTGTAAAGGCAATACGAAACGCGCGCCTCATTTTGTCAATCTTCTCAGAGCTTGATATACTCCCCGCCGTGGAATATATTTTATGATACAGGTTATTTTTGTTTGTTTGGGAAATATTTGCCGCTCGCCAATGGCCGAAGCGGTCTTTGCTGACTTGGTTGGGAAAACCGGCCTAACTGACGACATCAAAGTTGATTCTGCTGGCACTGCAGGCTATCATATAGGTGAAGCACCTCACCCTGGAACGCAGCGAATATTGGCCCACCACCACATTCAGTACCGCAGTCGCGCCCGTCAAATCAAGCACAATGATCTGCGGAACTTTGATTACATTATCGCCCTGGATTCCAACAACCAAGCTGAGCTAAAATATTTGGCTGCACAAAACGGCATATCGAAAAAAATCCACCGCTTGCTTGACTTTGCACAACACAGCAAAGAGCAGAACGTACCTGACCCCTACTACACCGGCAATTTTGAGTACGTCTACCAACTCGTTCTTGACGGCTGCCAGGGATTGCTGAACCATATCAGAGATCAACATAACCTGTAACCGTTAGTCAATTACCGTGGAGTTGCAATATGCTCCCCCGACCCCTGCGCCAGCGCATCACCAATCACTTTCAAACAGAAATCACGACTGTCACATTGGTAAGTGGCGGAGATATTAATCAGGCTGCTCGCGTTACGCTTAATTCCAACAGCACCATTTTTGTCAAGTGGCATTATCAGCCCCCAGCGGGGATGTTCCCCGCCGAAGCGTTTGGGCTAACGCTGCTGGCGCAGGCAAATGCATTGCGCGTACCCCAAGTTTACTTTGCCGCAGAAACCTATCTGGCAATGGAATGGTTGGGCAACGGCGGGCAGAGAAGCACTCAGGTTGCCGCGCAATTAGGCGAGAAGCTGGCCCAGCAGCACCAATTTACCGTAGATCAATTTGGGCTTGAGCAAGACAATTACTGTGGTTTAACGCCGCAGCAGAACACCCCCAGCGACAACTGGGTGGACTTTTTCGCCACCCGGCGGCTCGGCGCGCAAATGGAACTGGCCGCGCAGCAAAATCGTCTGCCTCGCCAGCGCGCCCGGCAACTAGAGGCCCTGATTACCAAACTGGGCGATCTTCTCCCTGTTCGCCCTCCCGCCTCGCTGCTGCATGGCGATCTGTGGGGGGGCAATTGGCTGGTGACCGCCACCGGCGAACCGGCGCTCATCGACCCTGCCGTTTATTTTGGGCATCGAGAAGCCGACCTCGCCTTCACCGAATTGTTCGGCGGTTTCCCTGCCGCTTTCTACAACGCCTATCAGGCAACCTGGCCCCTGGAAACAGGGTATCGTGAGCGGAAAGATATTTACAACCTGTACCATCTACTCAACCATCTAAATTTATTCGGTGAAGGCTACGGCAGCAGTGTGGATGCTGTATTGCGACGTTATGCGTGATGCGGTGTGCTTAAAACAGATTGCAATGCTCCTATTTTGCAACCTTGAAACTTGAAACCCGTGAGAGAGTTATGTACGAAAAAGAGAAAAAAATCGCCATCGAAGCTGTCACCAAAGCCGCCGACCTGTGCGTGCGTGTGCGCGAAAATATGGTTAACCCTGATGCGCTGGAGAAGGGAGACAAAAGCCCGGTGACCGTTGCCGATTTTGGCGCACAGGCATTAATTTGCGAGACACTGTTGCACTATTTTCCCGAAGATACTATTGTGGGCGAAGAAGAATCAGTAGACTTACAAAAACCGGCCAATGCACCAACATTGGCAGAAATTAGCGATTACGTGCAAGATTTTCACCCCGATGCCAATCCCGATTCAATTTGCCAATGGATCGATGCGGGCGCGTCCAATGTCGCCGACCGCTACTGGACTGTAGATCCGATTGACGGCACATTAGGATTTTTGCGCAACGCCCAATATGCAATTGCCCTGGCGTTGGTAGAGCACGGCGAAGTGAAAGTCGGGACGCTTGCCTGTCCAGTGCTTCCCTTGGATCTGGATGACCCCGAAAGCCAGAAAGGTGTCATCTTTGTTGCGGTTCGCGGCCAGGGTGCAGAGATGGCCCCGCTCCACAGCAATAAATTCCAACCCATCCACGTTGCCAGTGCAGCAGAACGGCACCGGTTAAGGTTCGTGGAAAGCGTCGAAGCCAGCCACGGCAATCAGCCGCTGCAAGAAGCAATTGCTCGCAGCGTGGGCATTACGCGCCCCTCTGTCCGCGTGGATAGTCAGGTAAAATACGGCGTGCTTGCGCGCGGTGATGCCGTACTGTACCTGCGTCTACCCTCACCCAAAACGCCAAACTACTGTGAAAACATATGGGACCACGCCGCCGGCGCGTTAATCGTAGAAGAGGCCGGGGGCCGCGTCACCGATATGTACGGTAACGCGCTTGATTTCTCATCAGACTACAAAATGTGCCGTAATCATGGCGTTATTGTAAGCAACGGCACATTGCATCAGGCCGTGCTTGACGCTATTGCACACGTAGAAGCCGGGTAATGGTACGTTGAAACGACTATTTTCGTTCTTTGGAAAAGGAACGCGATTATGACGACGTTGCTGATAAAAAACATTGATGTGCTAGTGACCATGGACGCCCAGCGCCGCGAAATTAAAGACGGCGCGCTTCTGGTGGAAGATAATGTCATTCAGCAGGTGGGCACGACCGCCGAACTGACCAGCGACCCCACCCTGAACCCCGACCGCACCATCGGCGGTGCGGGCACAGTGGTCATTCCGGGGCTGGTGAACACCCATCATCACCTGTACCAAACCCTCACCCGCACCATCGGCACGGGCGACGGCAAAATTCTTTTCGACTGGTTGAAGTTTTTGTATCCTATTTGGGCAGAAATGGACAGCGAAGCGGTGTATGTTAGCGCGAAAATCGGGTTGGCGGAACTGATCCTCAGCGGGGCAACCACCGT
>CAYPUV010000229.1:0-6222 GCA_964413895.1 uncultured Anaerolineaceae bacterium | reverse complement strand
CACTACGCCATATGAAGTTACGCCCCGTGGAAATATTTCTGAGTGACCTGGACACCAGTACACTCGAAAAATTACAAGTTAGCTGGGCCAGGGCCGGCTACACTGTGTTAGTTGCCGCAGATGGCAGCACAGGGATGCGCCTGGCACAAAGAGAACACCCAGATTTAAGTGTGTTGGATATACTGTTGTCGGATACTGATGGGCTGGATCTGTGCGAACAACTCAGACAAGACCCCGTCATAAAAAACATCCCCCGATTTTTAGTGACTGCCCTATCTGTTCCCCACGCCTCAGAACCGTGGAAACCCACCACAAACGGTGAGTGGCATCTTCTTGAATACACGGCTCATCACCCCAAACCATTGCGCATAAACCAGTTTCTGCGTCAAGTAGAACACATTCTACACCCTTCGACTGCCACCAGCACTCCTACCGGTCCCGGAATTTTGCTAGTACTCCAGAACGATGCGCAGCGCGACGCGATCCGGCAAGACCTTGAAGCCAAAAATTACAATGTCCGTAGTTATTCTGGTTTTTTTAAACCCGTTGCAAATCTCCGCAGCTACCCTCCGGCAGCGTTGGTCATTGATGAAAAAAACTTAACGCCAACCGTGCGCGCATCATTAAAAACAATACGAACCCAAAACTCAAGATTTGGCCTGATCGTTTTGCAATCTCAGCGCAGTGAATCACCCCCGCCGTACATTGAAGAGACTGACTGTATTTTGCCGTCCACTGCGTTGCATTGGCAGGTCGTCTCCACGGTAGAGAATGTTGTAAACCATCAAAAAACCAAATGCCAATTGCAATATCTATCCAAACAACTTCTTGACTTTAATAGCGAATTAACCGAAGCAAAACAGGCGTTTCTGGCACAAAAAAAAGAGCTTGAATTTGTGAACCGCCGCTTGAGAGAGCTGGACGAGGCGAAGGAAACACTCACCGGAATGGTTGTGCACGACCTCAAAGCGCCGCTAAGCGCAATGTTGGGCGCGCTACAGTTCATCACAATGGATCCCGGAAACACCATCACCGAAGGCACGCGAAAAATCATCACTGGCGGATTGGCGGCAGGGTTTCAAATGCAACGGCTCACGCTAACTCTGCTAGATGAGCATAAACTGGAAAATAATCAACTGATCCTTGATATTGAACCTATCCCTCTGCTTGAAATCCTGAATGTTTCGTTAGAAATGCTTAACCCCTTGTTTAACCTCCACCAGGTTTCAGTGAAGGTAAATGTCTCCCCAGAACTCCCCCCTGTGCAGGCCGACCCCATCATTTTACAGCGGATCATTGAGAATTTACTGGACAATGCTGTGAAGTACTCGCCAATGAATGAAACCATCTCTATTATGGCTACCCATAAGGACAACATGGTTGAAATATGTGTTGCCGACCGTGGCGAGGGCATTCCTCCGCAATACCGGGACATAATTTTTGACCGCTTTACCCAACTGGATGACGCGGTAGTTGAAAAGCTGCGCACAGGGGTGGGATTGGGCCTGACGTTTTGTAAACTCGCTGTACAATCAATGGGCGGGGAAATCTGGGTAGACAGTTTAGACAACATTGGCGCAGCATTCCATTTTACGCTACCCATCGCCCCACCAGAAGAACAACAGCGATTGCCACTTTAAATACATTGACTTATACTGAACACAATATTAATTCTGAGATACGGAGGTATCACCGTGCGCGTATTAATCACCGGCGGAGCAGGCTTTCTTGGCTCGCATCTGTGCGACCGCTTTCTGGCGGAAGGGCACACCGTCATTGCAATGGATAACCTGATTACCGGAACTACCGCCAATATCGAACACCTGGCGGGACACCCCAACTTCAAATTCATCAAACATGATGTAACCAATTACATTTATGTAGAAGGTTCATTAGACGCCATCCTACATTTCGCCTCACCCGCCAGTCCGATTGACTATCTGGAATTGCCTATCCAAACACTGAAAGTCGGTGCGTTGGGTACCCACAAAGCACTGGGACTGGCAAAGGCGAAGGGTGCGCGCTTCCTGCTTGCTTCCACCTCCGAAGCCTACGGCGACCCGCTGGTACACCCCCAAACCGAAGATTACTGGGGCAACGTCAACCCCATCGGGCCGCGCGGCGTGTACGATGAAGCCAAACGCTTTGCCGAAGCAATGACAATGGCCTACCATCGCTACCACGGCGTAGATACGCGTATTGTACGCATTTTTAATACCTACGGCCCCCGCATGCGGCTCGGTGATGGGCGGGTGGTCCCCAATTTCATCGCGCAAGCTCTCGCCGGTAAATCGCTCACCGTGTACGGTGATGGCTCGCAGACACGCTCGTTCTGTTACGTCAGCGATTTAGTGGAGGGCGTTTATCGCCTGCTACTGTCAGATGAAATCAAGCCAGTAAACATCGGTAATCCTCACGAAATGACCATCCTGGAATTTGCCCAAAAGGTGGTGAAAGTAACCGATAGCGCCTCGGAAGTTGTGCTCATCCAACCAGAAGATGAACGCATCCAGGACGACCCCAAAGTGCGCCGCCCCGACATCAGCAAAGCCAAACGTATTCTGGGCTGGGAACCAAAAATTTCGCTGGAAGAAGGCTTGCGCAAAACCATCCCCGACTTTCAACAACGGCTAAAATTTGGAGGTCAAAAGACCTGGTAGCAACCAGGTTGATTGCTGCCACTGCTATGGCTGAAAATATTCCCCGCAGGCGGGCAGCCAACTGCAATACCGTGTGGTGACATATTTCTGCTGATGACTGCGCTATCATTATTTGACGCCTCGACACAAAAACTAAAAACCACCATTACCCTGCTCCTCATCCTCGGCGTGGGGGTTGCGCTGGCGATGCTACCGCTAAAGTTGGCAATTGTGGCAGTGGCGGGCGCCGCAACCCTATTGTTGTTGCCGGTACGCCCCAAACTGGGGTTGTACGCGCTGATTTTCGCGGTGCCCTTTGGCTCGCTGGGGCAAGTGAGCGTCGGCGGCGTCGGCGTCGGGGTGATGGAAGGTATGCTGGCACTGATGTTGGGCACGTGGCTGCTGCAAATGGCAGCACGGCGAAAAATCATCATTCCCCACCCACCACTGCTATGGCCGTTTCTGCTCTTTCTGGGAGCGATTAGCCTGAGCTGGCTGGTTGCCTTTTCGTTCGCCGCTACCCTCGCTGAAACTGCCAAATGGCTGGAAATGCTGGCGTTGTATCTGTTCATCGTCGCTAATTTCAAGCCGGATGAAAGCCGCTGGCTGGTGGGCGCGCTGCTGCTGGCGGGAATGGCCGAAGCCGCGCTGGGAGTCTATCAATTTATCTTTAAAGTAGGGCCAGAAGGGTTCTTGCTCTTCGGGGGAAGATTTTTGCGAGCCTACGGCACATTTCGCCAACCGAACCCATTTGCTGGATACCTGGGATTGGGGCTGCCGCTGGCATTGAGCGTATTTTTGTGGGCGCTGGATGAATTTCGGCAGCGGAAAACAGCCGCACTACTGTGGCTGGGGCTATCGGGCGGAGCGCTGGCGCTCATGCTGGCGGGGCTATTTGCCAGCCAATCGCGCGGTGGGATGCTGGGATTCGCAATCGCCGCTGCCGTTACCGTGCTGCTAATGGGGGGACGCTGGGCAGTGACGCTGGCAATAGCGCTCATCGGTGGGGCGTTGTTCGTTTCGATGGGCGGGCTGGCGCTGGTTCCAGCGAGCATTGTGCAGCGTTTTGCCGACGTATTACCGTACATTGGGGTGAGTGACGTCAGCCAACTCACCCTCACCGATGCCAATTTCGCCACTATTGAGCGGCTGGCGCACTGGCAGGCAGCCCGCAACATGTGGCGTGATCACCTGTGGCTGGGCGCAGGTTTTGGGAATTATGCCGCCATTTACAGCGCCTATGCCGTTGGCCGCTGGCTGGAGCCGTTGGGACACGCCCACAACTACCTGCTAAACATCGGCGCAGAAGCGGGGTTGGTGGGTGTGGTGGGTTATTTGGTCTTTTGGGGCTGGGTGGTCGTATTCGCGCTGGTTGCCCTGCGTCGCACCCACAGCTTTCGGCGAGCAGTTGTGGTTGGTGGTTTAGGCATATTTGCCCATTTACACACACACAATCTTGTCGATAATTTATATGTTCAGGGGATGTATTTGCATCTGGCGATAATCTTTGGTTTAATTACGCTCGTTGTCTGGCAAAACAAAGATAACAACCAACCCTGATTCGTATTGGATCCCATCTTGTGTGTTTGCATTCTGATACAAAATACACATCATTGAAAGAAAAGCAGAGAGTTTAAGATTGATGTCACTGGTAACAACTGTTTTGAACACCCCCCGCAAACGGAAGGAATTTAAACGCTTTGTAAAATTTGGAATTGTTGGTGTCATTGGTTCGGTGATTGATTTTGGTGTGCTGAACGTCCTGATTTTTTTGGTAGGATGGAGTACCCCCGGTGGCAAAGTCCTTGCCAATGTGATTTCCACCAGCCTGGCGATATTGAGCAATTTCACCTGGAACCGGCTGTGGACATTCCCCGAATCACGAGCACGTGACCGCAGCACTCAGTTTGTCCAGTTTACGGTCGTCAATCTAATAGGATTGATTATTAATACCGGCATTTTCTTTGTTGCCGATCACTATATTTACGAGCCAATTGTACCGACAAATATTGCCGTGCAACTGGCAAAAGCCACTGCTATTGGCATTGTGCTGTTCTGGAATTTCGGCGCGAACCGCGTATGGACCTATCGCGGGTTATGATGATATGAGCATTAGAGATTGGAAAAAGATAATAGGCCGGTTTCCAATCTTCACCCAAACTACTCCCGGCGAGCTAATCTATGCACATTGGCATTAATTACACCTCAGCGCTGCGACAAGGCGCCGGTATTGGACGCTACACACGTGGCATTGTTAATGCGCTGGCCCGTCTGGATGAGGAAAACACGTACACGCTGGTGACGAGCAAAGACTCCCCGTCGGAGAAATTGCCGCCTTTTCCCCCCAACTTTAAGGTAAAAACATTATCTCTTTCTGAACGCTGGTTGACCATTTTGTGGCATCGTGCAAATTTACCCCTGGCCATTGACCGCTGGGCCGGCCCATTTGAGTTGTTTCATTCGCCGGATTTTGTGCTGCCCCCGCTATCGCGTGCGCCGGGATTAGTGACGGTACACGACCTTTCGTTTATGATGCACCCTGATGGCGCATTGCCCCAATTGCGGACGTGGCTGAACCGGGTTGTGCCACAGAGTGTGGAGCGAGCAGCGCACGTGCTGGCAGATTCCCACAGTACTAAAATCGACCTGCAAACCTTGCTCAACGTTCCGGCTCAGAAGATCACCGTGGTGGAGGCCGGCGTTGAGCCGCGCTTTAAACCTGTGGCAAACACCAATACACGGCACACCGTGCGAGAAAAATATCAGTTGCCAGAGCAATTTGTGCTGGGACTGGGAACGCTTGAACCGCGCAAGAATTTTGAAGGGTTGATTGCCGCCTTCAATCAAATACAGTCTGACTTCACCGGCCTGCATTTGGTCATCGCCGGGGGGAAGGGGTGGCTGTACGAATCGATTTTTGCCGCCGTCGAGCAATCGCCCGCCCGCGAGCGCATCCACCTGATTGGCTTTGTGGCCGACGAGGATTTACCCGCGTTGTACAGCCAGGCTCGTCTTTTTGCCTATCCCTCATTCTACGAGGGGTTCGGTATCCCCGTCCTGGAGGCAATGGCGTGTGGGATACCGGTGGTTACAGCCAACAACTCCTCGTTGCCGGAAGTGGCCAACGACGCGGCACTACTGGTTGATGCCAAAAACACTGATGCATTAGCGCAGGCGATGAGCGTTTTGTGTGTTGATTCTTCGCTACGCGAACAGTGTGTCGCGCGTGGATTAAAACAAGCAACCAGATTCACATGGGAGCAAGCGGCGAAAAAACTACTGGCCGTGTATCAAAGGATGCTCCAGCAATAGCTGTTAAAATTGATGGCACCGTTTTACAGCATAGAAGAGGGTGAGTTCTGACTCACCCTCTTTTTTATTTACACACCTTACGCAGAAGCGGGTTTGACAAAGTTAAACGTTCGACAAGTCGATTCTTTTGCCCCCTCGCTCACCCCTTTTTATTCCCACCTGTGCCCTTTGGACGCTCCCCCAAAATTTGGGGGAGGGGGTCAGGGGGGGAGCAAAAAATGTTATCTTTAGCTGTCTGTGAGCAATAATATAATTCTCGCCAAACTCCAGT
>CAYPUV010000228.1:0-6227 GCA_964413895.1 uncultured Anaerolineaceae bacterium | reverse complement strand
ACGGCCGGGCCGCCGCTGTCTTGCCACAGTTGTCCCATCCAAAAACCAATTGCATCCCACACGTATTTTCCATCAAACAGCGACAGTTTTAAATGATTTTTTTCTTTCCCCACTAACTTGTGCTGTTTTACCACCAGCTTGTGGGTGACAAATTTAGGCGTGGGATTTCCGTAACCAAACGGCTGTAACTGATGAATTGCCTGCGCCAGATCGAACGTCACTCCCCGTAGATTAATTTCTGCATCGATGGGCATAGTTTTTTGCGGCGGCACCGTTTTAAATGACTGCTGTGCAATTTGAGTCAACCGCGCTCTGAACCGTTCCAGATTCTTGTTCTCCACTGTGAATCCGGCTGCGGCGGCGTGCCCCCCATATCTCACCAGCAAATCGGCGCATTGATCCAGAGCGCGGGTAATATCAAATTCCGGGATGCTCCGCCCAGACCCTTTGGTAACAACATCGCCCTGCTGCCCTACCAACATCGGGCGATAACATTCCTCGGTTAAACGTGAGGCGACCAAACCCACAACACCGGGATTAAATTCAGAGTCGGTAATCAGGTAGATTGGATCCAACGCTTCATCTTGCGAAATGTACGCCAGTGCTTTATCCACATATTGGCGGGTCATATCCTGACGCTGTGCATTAATCTGATTAAGTTGCCCGGCCAGCTCATGCGCTTCTGCTGAGTCTTGCGTAGAAAGCAACCGATAAGCCAATTTGGCGTGAGCCAACCGTCCTGCAGCATTGATGCGTGGCCCCAGAATAAAGCCAATTGAATCCGCGGTAATTGGTTTACCGTTCAGCCCCCCCCGTTCTATGAGCGCTTTCAAGCCAGGGCGCTCTGATTGGTTGAGGTACTGCAACCCCCGTTGAACAAGCATGCGGTTTTCGCCAACCAATGGAACCATGTCCGCCACCGTGCCCAATGCTACCAGGTCAAGTAAATCCTGCTCGCGCAGACCGGGAACGGCACCATTCACCGCTTCCGTTGTCTGTTTCAGGGCCTGAGTCAGCTTAAATGCCACCCCAACCCCGGCAAAATCGTTAAACGGGTATTGACTATCCTGGCGTTTGGGGTTAATAACCGCTACGGCTGGGGGAAGCACATCCTCGCCTGCCTTGTTGTGGGGAATGTGATGATGATCGGTAATGATGAAATTGAGGCCCAGGGAATTTCCGTACGCCACGTCATTCACAGACCGAATGCCACAATCAACCGTCACAATCAACCCAGTTCCTGCGGCTGCCAGTTGAGCAATTGCTGATTGGTTTAACCCATACCCTTCTTCAAATCGATCTGGGATGTAGGCCTTTACATCAGCGCCCAATGCTTGTAGCACTTGCACCATCAGTGTGGTTGACGTTACGCCGTCAGCGTCGTAATCGCCGTACACCACAATACGCTTGCCGGCTGCAATTGCTGTGGTAATGTGTTGTACCGCTGCGGACATATCGGGCAGCAAAAACGGGTCGCCGGCGGGAAGATTACCGGTTATAAACTGATCCACGTCCTGAGCCAAATAAATTCCCCGATTGTATAAGATTTGAATAACCAGGGGGGGAATATCTGAAAATTGGGCGAAATGTTCTTTGGGTGCTCTGGGGGATATTTCCCAACGATTTTCAGGTTTTAACAAGAGAATTTCTCCATAGCGCGGTCATTGACAACTCATTTATTGTATGAAACGGTGTAAAAATAGCAAGGTTGCCTTGCAATTAAAAAAGCCTCCGCATATGGGGAGGCTTGCTTATCTGGCTGGGTATTCGTTATTCTATCCAACCCTGTCCCTTAAGGAAAGGTGTGAGGCCGGGGATTTCAAAGTATTGTCCTTGATACGCAAGATACGCCCAGTAGAATGTCACAAACCACAAAAGCAAGGGGACGCATGCCAAAACAACTGTCCACCCCAGAACAATGCTCAGTACAATTAAGATTACGTTAACAGCCAGCGCTTGCACGGCATGATACTTTTGGAAAGGGCGGCTTTTCATATCCTCAACCAGTAAAATCACCAGCGCCACAATCCCAATGGGATAAGACAATGCGGCCATAAGCTTGTCGTTACTATTAATGTCGTCCATTTGTACACTTTCTCCTTGAAGAACTATTGGGTTTGGAATGTCGATGTTCAAATTTTACCACAATACGTTGGTTAAATCAATAGTGAATCATTCAATATATTTGCAAGGCACGGCGTAGTTTGCCGTTCTCTGCCAGTTGAATAGAATCAGATGACGAAAGCTTGGTAATTGGAGATTACTTTTTAATGAGGAAAAGCCATTGAGCATAAAATCACACTATCTGTTTGTCCTTGTTAGCATTACAGTGTTCCTGACCGGATGCAGGCCGAAACAACCCGCCGTTCCAGATTATTCCGTTATTTCATCGCCTGAAGCGCCAATAGTGGCGCAAGATACGCCCACGTCGCTACTCCCCACTCCCACCGAGGTGTTGGTTGCGCCGGCCACGCCTGTGCCGAACAGCCCCAGCTTGTTTGAAATGATTCCCGCTACGGTACTCCCTCCTCCGCCAGCGCTTGCCGCGGCAGCACCTATAGAAGTCTCCACAGAAACAATCACGGGCACAACCCAGCTCACCGGCACGGCAGAAGTTACGGCCACAATCGCAATTACCCCAACCGCCACGGCCACCTCGCTACCCGTTTTAACCACGCCCCCTGACAAACCTCGCCAGGGCGGTAGTTGGGATATGGAAGATGGTTTTGAGGTGTGGATTAATCCTTACGGTGACGATTGCTCTGGCTCAAAAGTGGCCACCGGCTGGAAAGCCTTCACCTCACGAGGGCAGTACGGCTCATCTTGCTTTTATCTGAATGACTACGCCCCAAATGTCTTTTCCGGGCAGTTCTCACAATTAATTACGTTTGATTTTGTAAATTCGCACGCCGGACTCTTGCGGGTGATAAATACCCAACCGGGACACAGTTATCAGGTTACAGCCCGCATACGACACGTGCACACCCTGCCTCCAATGCAGTATCATTTTGGGGTAGATCTGACCGGCGGCGATGACTGGCAGGCGGACACCGTTACCTGGACGCCGTGGGCTGAGTTTCAAGAAGACGCCTGGATGACACATAAAGAAATATTTACTGCCACCGGGCCAGAAACCACCATCTTTATTAAAGGCTTCCACGATACTGCATCTCAAGGAGGAGCCACGTACATCGACGCAGTAGAAGTAATCGACCTGGGATAGGGGTTGCTTGCCCAAACCATCTCGTTTGAGTACAATGCGGTGAATTTAATGCGTTAGATCGAGAATAGAACACGGATTACACGGATGGAACAGCGCAACACAGATGCTTAAAAATTATCCGCGAAAATCCGCTAAATCTGCGTTGTCTGTGTTCTGTCTTTCTACAAATGGAAACATCATGTTAAATGATCGAACTCGCGTGTTAGAACGTTTAATTCCAAATATCCACTATCACTCTTTAATTGAGGCATAACATTGCAAAATAAACCAAACCCCCACACTATCGACAGCCGCGTTACAGCATTAATAACCCTCTTGGGTATTGCCGTCGTCATTTTTGTGCTTGATCGAATTACCAAATCGTTGGTGGTGCAAAATTTACCTTTGTACGCTTCGTGGGCGCCGGTTCCTGCGCTGGAACGATTATTTAAGATTATTCATCTTCTTAACACAGGCGCGGCATTCGGTTTGTTCCCCGACGGCGGCAATATTTTTATGGTTGTTGCTATTCTGGTAGCACTGGCAATTGTGTACTATGTGTCCACCTACCCTTCATTGCCGTGGATAGTGCGATTGAGCCTGGGGCTGCAACTGGGCGGTGCAGTGGGCAATATGTGGGATCGAGTTCAGCAGGGGGCGGTGACTGATTTTGTAGATATTGGCTTTTGGCCTATTTTCAACATCGCTGATATGTCGATAGTGTTGGGCGTCACTCTACTGGCGTTTTGGCTGTGGCAAGAGGACGTTAAGGCGCAACAAGCTGACGCTGTAAACCCGTTATGACCCGCGAAACTATTACGCTCATTTGCCCTGCCGATAATTTGCGCCTGGACAAATTTCTGGCTGCTGCGCTCCCCAACGTGTCACGGAGCCAGGTTAAACGGTATATTATCGATGGGCTGGTTGTGGCAGAAGGTCTTCCCTTAAAACCCAGCACGCTGCTTGCTGCCGGCACAATGGTGGTTGTTGCGCTGCCCGAACCCGAACTGCAGCACCCTGTGCCTAAAGACATTCCTCTTGACATTCTATTTGAAGACCAGGAGCTACTTGTTATTAACAAACCGGCGGGGCTGGTGGTGCACCCCGCCGCCGGGCACGCTCAAGACACGCTAGTAAACGCCCTGCTCCATCACCTTCCCTCGTTGGCGCAGATGCATCCCACGCGCCCCGGCATTGTTCATCGACTGGATAAAGATACTTCTGGCGTAATGGTTGTTGCTAAAACAAACCTGGCGTTGCACTCATTACAACGCCAGTTCAAAACCAGGCAAGTTCAAAAACTATATGTGGCACTGGTGCATGGTTGGCCACAAGCACCAGAAGGGATTATCGACGTCCCCCTGGGGCGCAACCCTAAAAATCGGCAACACTTTGCCCCCTTGCCAAACGGCAAACCCGCCCGCACCAAATATACTGTAACGCAAGTTTTTGAGGAATACAGCCTGCTCAACATCGAACTGGAAACAGGCCGCACGCACCAAATTCGCGTGCATCTGGCATGGTTGGGGCATCCCGTCGTCGGCGATACGGTTTACGGGCACCGGAAAACCCGCCTTCCACTGGCACGGCAATTCTTGCACGCCAGCCAACTCTCATTCACGCATCCCACCGCCGCCGAACGCCTGACTTTCAAAGCGCCTCTACCACCGGAATTACAAGTTGTACTGCAATCTTTACGTCCCCTCTAATCAGCGCATACCTTTCACAAACAATCCATACTTCAAAATTACGTAAACTGCCCGCACGCCATCACGCCAGTTTATTTTTTTGCCCTCTTCATAAGTTCGTCCGTAATAAGAAATCCCCACCTCATAGATTGTACAACCCAGGCGAGCGACTTTGGCCGTAAATTCCGGCTCAAACCCGAATCGTTTCTCATGCAGTGTAATCTGCTCCAAAATCTCCCGCCGAAAAACCTTGTAGCACACTTCCATATCCGTAAGGTTGAGGTTGGTGAACATGTTGGAGAAGAAGGTCAAGAAACGGTTCCCCAGCGAATGCCAAAAATACAGCACCCGATGCGTATCGCCGCCGATGAATCGAGAGCCGTACACCACATCTGCTTTATTTTCCAGAATAGGCTGTAGCAACCGGTGATATTCCTGCGGGTCGTATTCCAAATCAGCATCCTGAATCAGCACAAAATCGCCGGTGGCATGAGCGAATCCTGTATGCAATGCAGCACCCTTGCCTTGATTTTCTTCGTGAAAAACCACCGTTATTTCCGGGTGGGTTTGCAACTGTTGCAAATAGTCGCGTGTCCCATCGGTGGAATAATCGTCAACTACCACAATTTGCCGGTCAAGCGGCAAGTCAACCGCCAGCACTTGCTGAATAATTGTGTCAATCGTGTCAATTTCGTTATAACATGGAATAATAACGGAAAGCTTCATTACATTAACCTCGTCGTGCGTTTGTGTTGCAATTTATCATTGGGCACAAACTGTCAAACATGTACAACCACCAAAAATACGGTTTACCTTTCCCTAACTTCTTACAACTCAACCAGCGTGATATAGTAGTGGAAACAAGCTAGCCGGGCAAATTCCCAGACACGCAAATCTTGCCCACTTACCAGGCTTTAGTATAATGAACGATGAAGGTGGTGCGCTATGGAAATTGAAGCAAAATTTGCGGTGCCGAATGCAACGCTGCTGGAGAAAACAGGTCAGCTAAAAGAATATGCCGGATACACTCTGACACCAGGGAAACCAAAACACGTGCGTGATTTTTACCTTGATACATCCGACCGGCGCATTTTAGCAGCAGGGTACGCTCTGCGACGACGCATAAAAAACAAAACTGTTTCGGTGATGACGTTAAAGGGATTGGGTGGCGTTGACGGTGCTGTGCATCGACGCGAAGAAGTGGAAGTAACGCTACTTTCACCGCAAGCGCGCGATACCTGGCTCAATAGCGCAGTTTATGCCCGCCTGTTCGAGTTGATCGGCCCGGCCACGTTACAAATCTTATTTGTGCTGAACCAGACACGCACTGTTCACAC
>CAYPUV010000227.1:0-6265 GCA_964413895.1 uncultured Anaerolineaceae bacterium | reverse complement strand
TCCACGGGTGGGGTGGGCGATGGGGTTGGAGACGTGGTGGGTGTGGGTGATGGTGGCTCTGGCGAAGGCGACACGGTGGGGGTGGGCGTGTCTGAGGGCGCGAGGGTGGCCGTTGCCGTGCCCACTGCTGTGGGCGATGGAGTCGCTGTGGGGGTAGCGGTGGCTGGCGCGGGCGATGGCGTGGCGGTGGGCGCAGGTGTTGGCGTGGGGGTATCGGTTTCCAGCGGCACGGGCGTTGGTTCGGCCGGCGTGGGGGTTGTGGTCGGCGGCGCGGCGGTTGGGGTGAGCGTGGCGGTTGGGGTGAGGGTGACGGTTGCTGTGGACGTCGGCGTGTCCGTTGGCGTGGCGGTGGGCGTTGGGGTGGGGGGATTATCAATGAGTACCCGCACCCGCGCTTCCAATTGCCCACCTACCTGGTCATATACTATGACACGAATCGTGTACGCGCCATTTGGAAACTGCGTGGTGTCAAGCGTGCCCAATACGCCTCCCTCTACCAGATTGGGGATGGGATCGGTGAGCTTGCCAAACGCTTCCGGTCCGGTTCCGACCCCGTATTCCAATTGATAATAGGCAAAATTGGCTGCTACGGCGTGCCCTTCGATGGTGATTGTCCCCTGCACCGTTGCACCATCTGCCGGTGACGTGATTTGCGCGTCGATGGCTGTGGAGGGGCAGTAGGCGGTGGGTGGTTGCTCAATGCCGTGGCTAATCGCCCATTCCCGGCCATCGGGGGGGTAAACCTGAAAGTATTTGGTTTCCACGTTTGCCCGGCAGTATTCATTTGCCCGTTTCCCCGTGTTCAGGTCAATATCAATCAGTTGGTTAATATCGTACTCCGGGCCGAGCGGCGGTTGGTCCGCAGCGAAGATTTCTGTGCGGCGCTGGGGACAGGCCGGGCTGGGAATTGTGCCTGAATCGGCGCACACTTCCACTTCTACAATGTTGGGGGGACGGGTAAAATCGCGCACGGGAAGCCCTTCGTGTGCCCGTTCCATAAAATTATGCCAAATGGGACCGGCTCCGCTCAAGCCGGTGGTGCCGACCATCGGTGTGTAATCTGCATTGCCTACCCATACGCCGGTGACAATATCGGGCGTGTAGCCCATCACCCAATTATCACGAAAATCATTGGTGGTACCGGTTTTGGCGGCTGCCGGTCTGGAGAGGACCAGCGCGCTGTTTGGCCCGAAGGTGGGGGTCCGTGCCTGATTATCGGCCAGAATGTTGGTCATCAAATAGGCGTGATCGGCGCGCAATACACGGTGCGGCTGAGGCCGGGGCGGCGTAATGTCGCGGCCCTGGGCGTCTAACACCCGCGCGATGGCATAAGGTTTTATCAGCACGCCCTGGTTGGCAATGGCCTGATACGCGCCAGTCAGTTCCAGCAGCGGCACTTCGCCCGCGCCCAGCGCCAGCGCCAGCCCGTAATCGTTGCGAGTGAGCGTGGTAATGCCCAGCCGCGCTGCCATTTCTTTCATTGCGTCAATGCCCACAAAATCAAGCGTTTTCACTGCCGGAATGTTGTAGGAATTGGCAATGGCGGTGCGTACCGTCACCGGCCCGTGGAATTTCAGATCGTAATTGGTGGGTTTGTACACCCCGCCCGCACCGTCCGGGTATTCTACCGGCACATCCATTATCAGCGTGGCGGGTGTCCAGCCTTTTTCAAACGCGGTCAGGTACATAATTGGTTTGATGGATGATCCAGGCTGGCGCGGACTGATGGCCATATTAACCTGCCCGGAAATGGATTCGTCTCGAAAATCTTTGCTGCCGACCATTGCCAGTATTTGTCCGGTTTGGGGCTGAATGGCCACCAGTGCGCCATTGCTGACGTTTTTCCCCCTCAGCGCGTTCACCTGGGTGGCAACTTCTTCTTCGGCAATGGATTGCAGACGCTGATCCAGGGTGGTTTCCACGCGCAATCCGGCCTGATAAATCAGGTCGGCGGGGTAGTTGGCTTCCAGTTCGGCACGCACGTAGGTTACAAAATGCGGCGCAGAGAGTGTGAGCGACTGCTTTTTAAAAGATAGGTCCTCTTTGGCGGCAGCGTCCGCATCCGCTTGCGAAATATACCCTGCTCCCACCATCAAATTAAGCACAACTTTTTGCCGCGCTTTGGCGCCGTCGGGGTTGGTGTAGGGATCGTACACGGCGGGACTCTGCGGCAATCCGGCCAACAATGCAGCCTCTGCCAACGTCAGGTCGCGGGCCGATTTGCCGAAGTACGTTTGGCTGGCCGCTTCAATGCCGTAAGCCAGGTTGCCGTAGTAAATCTGGTTCAGGTAGATTTCCAGAATTTCGTTTTTTGAATATTGTCGATTGAGTTCAACGGCCAGGACAGCCTCTTTAATTTTGCGCTGGATGGTTTGTTGGGCGCGTTCATTGGGCGGCAGCAACACATTGCGGGCCAATTGCTGGGTGATGGTGCTGGCCCCCGAGACAATACTCCCCTCGGTGATGTTGTAATACAGCGCTCTGGCAACTGCCAGGGGGTCGATCCCGGCATTCGCATAGAAATTTCGATCTTCAGTGGCGATGGTGGCGTTGCGCAGATCGGGTGAAATGTCGTACAGAGGAACATCGGTGCGGCGGCCAAAGTTGGGGTCGTTGATTTCCCACAACAAATTGCCGTTGCGGTCGTAGATGGAGGTAGTGCGGAACTGAAATTGGCGTGTCTTCAGCTCTTCTGGCGAAGGGAGCTGTCTGGCCAAATAAGTGTAGCCAATGATGCCACCTCCCACCAGCAGCAGCATTGCCAGCAGGCCCAGCATTGCCAACACCAGGGTAGCACGCAAAACAAATGCCCAGTTAAGCCTGAATTTGGATTGCGGGGGCGCTACCGGTTGCCGTGGCGTGAGCCGGGTGGGCTGCCAGTTGGCAGGCGGTTGGGGGTAAGATGGGCCTGACGGCGGGTTCGGTTTGTGGTGCGCCGGGCGGTAGCTAAGCAGCGTGGGCTGTTTGTCTGGCGGGATGTTTGGTCGTGGGTGGATGCGGGTCGGGTTGTCGGAACCTGCGGTAGAGGATGGGGCTTCGGTCGCAGAGTCTCTACCGGCGGCGCGAGCTTCCAGGCCGTCAATAATTTCCTGAATCCAGGGCGGAATATTTTGCTGGGGAGGAGTATTTTTTTCTGGTTGGCTGGCGTCTTTTTCTTCAGACATAAGTTATCTACATGAAATGTGGATTGGCTCATTCGTGTGACGAACCAATCCACAAAATTGTTCCGGGAAAATTATACCCGTCAGCAAAGCCAGCAGCAAATAATGTTGGAGGATACGCTACCGCAAATACGATGCGCCGTTAACGTCTACGATGCCACCGGTGAGCCATTCCGAACCGGGCGCAGCCAGAAAAAGGACTGTATGTGCTACTTCTTCCGGGCTGGCAACCCGGCCGTGCGGACTTTGACGGCGGATGGCGTCGCCGCGTTCACCTTTCAACGCGTCGCGGGCCATATCCGTTTGTACAAAACCAGGGGCCACCGCCGTGACAAAAATGTTGTATTGCCCCAAATATTTCGCCAGCGATTGGCTCAGCGCGTGCAACCCGGCTTTGCTGGCGCCGTAGGCTGGAGCTTCCGGCTCGCCGCGAAAGGCTCCTCGTGACCCGACGTTGATTATTTTGCCTTCCCGGCGACCAATCATATGGCGGGCGGCGCAGTAGCAAACGTTTGCGGCTCCCAGTAAATTGGTCTGGATGGTTTTGAGCCACGTATCTTGCCACATCTGGTAGTCTACCTCGGCCAGGGGGTGATATTCAAATATACCGGCGTTATTCACCACAATGTCTAGTTTTCCCAGGTCGTGAATGGCTGTGTTGACCATTTGCTGCACGGCGGCGGGGTCGGTGAGGTTAGCCTGCACCATAAAGTGTCCTGCGCCGGGCAGCCTGTGCAGCGTTTCTTCGGCCAGGGTGCGCTTTTGGTTGTAATGCACAGCCACCGTTGCCCCGGCGGCGGCGAACGTTTGGGCAATAACGCGCCCAATTCCCCCTGATGCTCCGGTGATGAGTGCGGTTTTGTTATCCAGATTCATTGTTTTCAGTCTCCTGTTTGTAACTTCTCAATGGTGTGGGGATATTGTTTCCAATTAGTAATTTCTTTTTGACAGTTAAACTGAAGGCAGAATGAAAACAGCAGTTTTTTCAATGATGTCATTGCGAGCAAAGCGAAGCAATCTCTCATTGGAAAGTGGGGATTGCCCTTCGGTAAGCTCAAGACAGGCTTCGGCGCAAAAAACGCGCCTCGCAATGACATCAGAAACTATTGTTTTCAAACTGAACGCGATTTAATCAACAATTGCATGGTCCCCGTCTACCTTTGAATACTGGGGGGAATTGTGGACAGCATCCACACAATTGCAAAACTCCTGGCGACGGGCTACAATGCGCACGTTTGAATATTATGATTAAAATGGTATCGGTCCACCCGTTTATGTTGAAACAAGTTTATTTTCTGGCTGTCAGTATTTTTGTGATTATTTTGATTGCCGGGTGCAATTTTTCCCCGGCATCCGATGCGGCTTCTACCCCCGCATCCACCCCGACGGTGCTCCCCCCGCTGGCACGCCAGGTGGATATTAGCCCCAATGCAATTGTTGTGCCCATCCCCATCGACCCGCCAAGTTTTAATGCCTACATTAATGATACCGGCTACGAGGAACTCATCGGTGAATTGGTGTTTGGTGCCCTGGCTGAACTTGGCCCGGACGGCCGGTATTACCATGAATTGGCCACAGAGGTCCCCACCCTGGAAAACGGCGGCCTTAGCCCCGACGGGTTGACCGTTACCTGGCATCTGCGGCCAGACGTTCGCTGGAGCGACGATGTGCCCTTCACCGCGCAAGATGTGGTGTTCACCTGGCAAGCGTTAAAGCAAAGTGGAATTTACGCGCCCGGATTTGATTTGATCGCCAATATTGAAACGCCCGACGACCTGACAGTGATTATTACTTATAGCGAATTTTATCCAAACTACCGGTTGCAATTTGGCGGTGAGGGGACGGGCGTATTCCCGGCCCATCAGTGTGGCGCCCCCGACAAAATGCTCACCTGGGATTGCAACCTGAAGCCAGTGAGCGTGGGGCCGTTTGCGTTGGCGGAATGGATTCCCGGAAAACGGCTGGTCTTCAATCCCAACCCCAACTATTGGGTTCCAGACCGTCCCCGCGCCGAACAGCTGGTTTTTGTAATTGAGGCCGACGCGGATCGCCGCGCGCGAATGTTGGAGCGGGGGAACGCCTATCTTGATTTGTGGCTGGAAGACCCCCAGCTCGGCCGGCTTGATGCAGCGGACAACGTGGCCGTGGCAAGCACAAATCCACCGCGATTTGTGTTGCAACTGATCCCCAACCTCAGTAAAAGCGGTGCCGCTGATGCCACCCAGCCCAATCCCTTTCTGGCTGATATTCGCGTCCGGCAGGCCATTCGGCAGGCTATTAATGTACCAAAATTAATTGAAGAGGTGTTCAACAATCGGGCTGTCCCTGCCGCTACGTTGCTGGCGCGCAACGGGTGCACCGTTTCTCCCCTGCTCTTCAATCCCAAAGCCGCCAAAAACTTGCTTACCCAGGCGGGGTGGATTGACCGGGATGAAGATGGCACCCGTGAATGCCACGGTTGTAAATTCGCAGCGGAAGGGACCCCGCTGGAGTTTGACAGCTACTATTACGCCGAATTCGGGCCGCAACTGGCCAGCGCACATCGTCAAATTGAACTGATGTTGTACGACGTGGGGATTAACATCCACCCTAAATCAAAAGAAGGTGTGGACCTGTGGGACACGTGGGCAAATAAAGGGATTGAAATTCGTGGGAAGTTTAATTTGGACTTGTGGGACGATGGTTATTTTGGCATAGATCCCACCGATTATCTGTATGATTTATACGACCCACGCGCAATTCCCACGCAGAACGATCCCCTGGCCGGACTGAACGTAATGCGCTACCGCAATTCGGCGCTCTCTGATTTATTTGATGTGTTGTACACCCCCCTTCCCGATGCGCAGCGCACCACGGTTCTGTGCCAGATTGCTACAATTTTAAATGATGATCTACCCACCATTCCGCTGTTGGCGCTACCAGATTATTATGCCATTAGTCCGCGCTTGCAGGGAGTTTCGCCGCACATTTTCGATACCATCACCTGGAACGCCGGCGATTGGTTTTTACAACCGGCAGAGTGAGGGGCAAAAAACTCGATTATAAAACTTTTGTATCTATTCAGTTACACAGAGAAACACGGAGAAAACACAAAGATACACTGA
>CAYPUV010000226.1:0-6273 GCA_964413895.1 uncultured Anaerolineaceae bacterium | reverse complement strand
ATTCATTATTCATTATTCATTATTCATTATTCACTATTGCCGCCCACTCTGCCAGCGAGAGGGTTTCCGCGCGGCGACGGGGATCGATATTGGCGGCTTCCAGCAGGGGTACAATCTCCGATTGCGGTCTGCCCAACCCTGCCGACAGCGAATTTTTGAGCTGTTTCCGTTTCTGGCTGAAGCCCGCTTTCACCACCCGGAAAAACCAGCGCGGATTGTCCACCGGCACAGGCGGCAACGGGTGACGGTCAATGCGCAGTACCGCCGAATCAACTTTCGGCGGGGGGGTGAAGGCATTGGCGGGGATGGTGTGACACAGGGTCGGTTTGCCGTAAAATTGCACACTCACCGCCAGCACGCTCATTTGGCCCGGTTCGGCGGTGATGCGCTGGGCCACTTCCTTTTGGATGGTCAAAATGGTGCGGCGCGGGGGGTGTTTTGTTTCCAATAAATGGCGGATGATACCAGAGGTGATGTAATACGGCACATTTGCCACTACCACATAATCGTCGCCGGGGGAAAAATGCGGCAAATTGTCTGTCAACACGGCGGCAGGCTCCACCGAAAGAATATCTGCCTGCACCAAGTGGAAATTGGGGGCAGAAATTTCCGCACGGAGAATGGCGACCATATCGGCGTCAACTTCCACTGCAACGACATCGCGGACAGTTTCCGCCAGCGGCACTGTGAGCGCACCCAAGCCGGGGCCAATTTCCAGCACGGTATCAGTGGCGGTCAGGTCGGCGGCAGCGATGATTTTTCGCAGGTGGTTGGGGTCGGTTAAAAAATTTTGCCCCAATCCTTTTTTCGGGCGCAGGTTGTATTTTTTCAGCAGGGTATTGGTCATAATTCTTCGTTTTGCATTTTTAATTTTTCGTTATCTTTCTTGCGGCCACTGCGGTAACACGTACCGAATTTTGTCCCAGCGTGGCACCGGTGTTTGCACGTACACATCCACCCAGGTGTACCACAGGGGGGGGCTGTCCTCATCGAACCCCAAATCGATATGCTTGCCCAAAATCGCGCCACCGGTGTCGCCTGCCACCGCTTCGCCGTAACCGGGCACATACACCTTTGACCACAGTGGAATCACGCCGGGGTCAACCGCCACCACGCCATATCCTGCTTTTAATCCGGTGCGGGTAATGCCATAGGCGGGATGGTCTTTGCTTTTGCCGGACGTTGCTGCCGAATATGATGTGGCGAGCATCCGAATTTTGCGCCAATATTCAATCTGTCCAGCGGGGGTGTCCAGGGTGCGGACAATCACGTTTGTCCCATAGGCAATCACTTTATCTGCCGGTTCCTGGGCCAGCCAGGTTTCCTCTTTGTTTCTAAAAACCTCTTTCCCATTTTCGTACCGCACACGGGTGCGCGTTTTAGTAACCCCTTGCTGTCCCTGCTGTTGAACTTCTTGATGGTCAATTTCTAAATTAGGGTCAGGAACCCAAATGGTTTCAAAATCGGTGGTTTCTTGCTCAATTTCCAGTGCTTCTGTCACCCGCACAATTTCGATGGGGCTTCCGGCAAGCAATGGCGCGGTTTCGGGGGGACGGGTGTAATCTTGCCCCACCAGCATAATGCCCTCTTGCGCCAGCACCCCACCGACCGTTTTGGTGCGGGTGCGCGTTTTGATGAGTCGCCCATCCACTTGAATGGCAACCGGCACCGATCGCTCGATGGTGATGGTGGTATTGGGGACAAGCGGGGCACTGAGATTGGGGGTGACGGCATCCCCTTCAAACACAGCGACATTCTGCGCCAGTAGCACATCGCCGACAGTTTGCGCGGTGGAAAAGATGGTTTGCTCGTTACCAGCATCATCAATGTGGACAGGGATGGCGCGGTGCAGAGTCAAGTGCACGGGTTGAGGGCGCATCGCTTCGATACGAGTTTTGAGGGTGGCGAATCGGGCCGTTATCGGCGTGATGGTGGCAGGAAGGGGAACATCTGGCCGCCAGAGGATGTCATCCACATAAATATCATCATTGGGGGTCAAGGCTATCCCCTGCTCAGCGAAAATTTGGGCGGGGGTTTGGGCGTGCGTAAAAACTGTTCGCGGGGCTGATGACCCTGCGGCAATTAGCTGAATGGGGCGTGCCAGGGTAAGCGTTAAGGTGCGGTCGGCGGGCAGTCCACTGGAGCGCGCCAGGTTCAACATGTCCTGCGGTTTCAGCGCGATACCCGTTTGCAGCAGCACCGCCTCCACCGTCAAGCGGTGGGTGTGGGTTTCAAAGGGCGTGCCGTTCACCACAATGGTGACGGGTTGCGCGGTTTGATTGTACCACAGCAACAATATTGTTAAACCAGCCACCGCCAGCAAAACATTGATCAGTTTTTTGGGGAAAACGATATGCAGTTGCGAGGGCCGCGATTGCGGTTGAAATTGGGTTGTCTGCACAATAATGCTCAAAAATACAAAAGCGGGCCAAAATTGACCCGCCTCTGCTGCAATGCTACTGAGATGCTGGCAACCGAGTAACACCAGCCAGGTATCCCTGTGTCACCCGGAAGGAACCACTTATGGCTGCTACCTCTCGGTCCTGACCAGGTTCGCGGGCTTCCGCCGCACAGGACCCACCCGATGTTACCCGGATGTCAGCATCTCAATGGTACAAAAATGGCGGAGAGGGCGGGATTCGAACCCGCGAGGCTGTTACACCTACACGATTTCCAATCGTGCGCACTAGACCAACTATGCGACCTCTCCAGAGTTAGTTAAAAATTAAAAATGCAAAGTGCAAAATTATTTGGCATGTCCATTTTACACTTTTAATTTTACATTTTTAACTACTTTCCAGCGGGAAGGGTGGGATTCGAACCCACGGTGGACGAGAACGCCCACAACGGTTTTCGAGACCGCCCCGTTCAACCACTCCGGCACCTTCCCTCTCGAAACCGATTGCCGATTATAGCATGAGCAAGATAAGCGGGCAAAATCAATGCCAATTCACAAGGGCTATGAAACATTTGCCCGCAAATATTTTTGGATTTCCTCCACCGTCGGCAATAACGCTTCCGTTGAAAGTGGATTTTTCACTTTTGACCCTACCACATTGAACACCTTCACTCCGCGCCGGTCGCTACCCCAATCAGCCTGACAGGCGATGACGTGAAAATGCACGTGATGAAACCCTTCACCTTCCGCCAATTGAAACACATATTCTTTTTCTGACCCCAACACTGCGTGCAACGCCCGCGTAACCACAGGCATCAATTGCCCCAATTCCATCCATTCGTCCGCCGAAAGGTCGTGCAGGGCAACGCAATGCCGTTTGAGAACCACTACCAGCCAACCGGGAATGGCAGATGGATAACCATGCTCTATCTTCCAATGGTACCCATCAAAAATAGTTGGCGTATTGGCGAGCGAAATTTCGCCACGATTAGCTTGACAGGAAAGGCAGGTGGGATCGTATTCGGGAAGCATTAATTTTCCGCTTTGGCGTTCTTTTTGTATTTCTATGCTGTATATCACCGAACCTCAATCGTTTTTCGATGATTCAGCCACCAGTCAATCAAAAACAGCAGTCCCGGTGTGGCAACCAACGCGAAATAGGGTCCGCGAGGGAGATTTCCGCGCAGCAGCCAAATGCCGGCATAAAACACAACCACACTTCCGATGGTTGTCAACGCACCGGGCAATTCTTTTTTCCAGGCGATAATCATGCCAACGCACACGCCGATGGGGAAAAAGAGCATCAACACCGCTTCAGTGAGGGTGGGTAATGGCGCATGGGGTGACACAATTTCGCCGATGAATATCAGTAACAAAAACCCGATACTCAGCACGCTCCACACACGGGCAATCCAACACAAAAGCGTCTGTCCACGAAATTCAGCAGTCATCAGTACGCCTCCATTTTTTTGATGACAGCGATGTTAGACAGCGATGATTTTCTACTGAAATTATACCATAAAACACAGCAGAATTGAGATAGACTGCGGGATTTAATGCCGCCCTAATGTTGGTTGAGTAAACGATCTCCCATTATCATCATAAAAACATTCATTCCAAAATTTAGCGAAAGCGGTAGCCGTATGAAAATTTTATTTTCGATGGGCGCCGGACTGATCATCGCTGCCGTGCATTCAACAATCGCTATTGGCCAGCGCAATATATCATTGACAAACGGGGAAATATCCGCGCGGTACATATCGGTGAGCTACACATTGGAGACAACCGGTATACGGAAACGCAGCACATTATCGAAGCGCTGCCGGCGGAAGCCGTGCCGTAATTTTTACGGCAGGGGGATGTGCATTCCGGCACACAATGTTTTTACACGAGCGAGATGCTCTTTCCTCTCCGCCAAATTTGCGGGAAGATGGTGAGCCATTTCCCCATGGATAGCGGCCAGCTGAAAAGACATCCCCAACGCATCTGCGGCAGCAATGCCCTGTTTCCACAACGCCATCGCTTTTCGGGAATTGCCCTTCTGCCATGTCAATGTGCCGGACATCTGCGCGGCGGCCGGTTTGCCAATGGGAAATACACGCGCAAACGTTTGCAGGGCAGACACGGCTTTTTCTGCACTTTCAGACAACGCGGCAGCGGTGGAATTCTCTGCCAGCAGCCGCGAAAGTGCCCATGCAGTTGAAATGTATCCCCCCATCGAAGAAAACGCTGCCGGAGATGTGGCCGAAATCAAGCTCAAACATGTTTCTGCCGCCCGAAGAGCTTCCGCCGCATTTCCTACCCGCAGATACGCCTCCGCCAGCAGGCCGTAACAACTGATATCCGTGCCGAGGTCGTTGACATTCAGCGGCAATTTGAGCGCACGGCGCGTGTATGAAATAGCCTCGCTCACCCGTCCCAGCCGCACAAACGCCTTCGCTTGCCCCGCCAGTCCCCACCGCTGAACCTGCACATCGCCGCGTTTACGCGCCGAGACATAAATTTCAAACCAGATTTCCGCACTGCGCCGAAAATCTCCCCGATGCGCCGCCACGTATGACAGCATAACCAGAGACTCATCTTTACGGCGGCTGTCACCCAACGCTTCCGCAATGGCAATCGCTTCTTGTGCCTCCGCCGCCGAGATTTGCCACGCACCAATACCGCAATGATAAATACTGCTCACTTCCAGCACCCATGCCAGCGCCGCCGGACGCTGCAACTGTTTCGCCACTGCCAGCGCATTTTTCCGGTAAAATCGTGCCAGCGGATGCACCGGAACCAACCCAAACCCCAAAATCATATTGCCATATAGCCGCGCCAGCACGCTAGAAAGCCCCACCCGCTCCGATAGATTCATCCCACTCAACGACGTAAACAGCATCACCGGCGAGGGGGCGTTTTCAAAAAACAGGATTTGCCCGTACCGCTCATACGCCAGTGCGGCCTCCAGTAATATCAGCGATTCTTCCGGCGCACATTTGCGATGCGGCATCCGCACCCGATGCCCAATCTGCACAGCAATTTCTTTCCCCAGCGCCAGCATTCCCCCCATCGTGCGTGCCGGAATTTTCCGTCCCAGCAGTTCCAACGCCCGCCGCAGATGTTGCATACTTTTCGGCAATTCCCCCATCCGAAAATACACTTCTCCCAACTGGCGGTAGCCCTGCGCAATCCGCGCACGGGTGGCTTCCGGATGGGTTTCCAGTCGTGCCAGCGCCTTTTCCAGCACCGGCCGCAATTCGGCATACCGATTTTTCACCGTCAGATACACCGCCACATGGTAGGTCAGCCTTTCAAATTCCGGCACATCGCCGTGGTCCAACAGCCATTCCCACGCCAGCAAAATATCATTGAACACCGCACCGATTGTCACCAGCGCCTCGGGGTCGCGTCGCCGCACACCGTCCAATCGATCAGCCAGCATATCGGCAAAATAATGGCAGTGACGATTGTGCGCGCGATCATATTCGGCGGGAGTGGCAGCCAGCCGTTCGCAGGCAAATTGCCGCCATAGCTGGTGCATCGTGAATTGTTTTTTGGAGGATGGTGTTTCCAACGTGGCAGCCACAACGGGCGATAACACACCGCGTTCCACAAAGCGTGACAGAGCGGGCAGAGAAAGCTCGGCGACGGTGGCCGCAGCTTCTACCGTAAATAGACCGCCAAACACCGCCAACCGGCTGAACTGCGCCTGCTCTGCCACGGAGAATTCCTGCCATGTATAGCCCAGCACCGCGTTCAAACTTCCGGCAACCGAATCGGTATCCAAAAACGATAATCTGTGCTGAATCCGCGCCAGAATTTTGTCGCAGGTCAGCGTAGACACCCAGCGCGCTGCCAGCTCAATTCCCAGCGGAAGCCCACCCAAAACC
>CAYPUV010000225.1:0-6430 GCA_964413895.1 uncultured Anaerolineaceae bacterium | reverse complement strand
GGTGAAAAGAATATCTGGATACAACGCAACTCCGTAGATACGTTAAAGACTACCTTTAATTTTTGCTAATAACCGCTTGTAGCCCGACGGGTCGTTAGGACCTAACTCTAAAATCCGTTTGATGGTGCGTACTGCGTCGTCTCGCAAGCCAGATTCTAATTGCAGTTCGCCCAATGAATCGTATTGGGTAATGGCTCTCGCCTTCATCCCCAATTGAACATACAAACCAGCCAGCTTTTCTTGCAACACCAATTCTCTGGGCCTGAGACGGGCCATATCTTGCAAGAATTCAAGCAATTTGTCTTGTTTGTCTTGCTTAATATATAACGCGGTTATTCGGTCAAGCAAGTGCAATGCTTTGTCATGATGCTCTAATTTAAAATATAAATCAATTAAAACGAGCAGTGTTTCCTCGTCGTCGGGTACAAGGTTGGCCAGTCGCTCATACACGCGCATTGCATTGTGCCAATCCACCCGTTGAATGTGAATATCGCCCACATAGCGCAAGAATTTGGCTTCCCACATTTGCGGCGACGATGATCGCGGCACCAGGCGCAACGCTTTTTGGTATGTTCGCAATGACTTTTCCACTTGCGCCAGTTGGTAGTATGCATCTGCCAAAACCTGGTATTGCTCTAGTGCGGCGTCGATGTTGTCTTGATCAACATACAAATCTACCAGATTGCTGCGCACCGTAATATTCATTGGCGCAATGCGCAATATTTTCTGGTAAATAGCTACAACGCGCTCAAGATTTTCGCGGATGCGATACACGTTGGCCACAGCCAGATATTTATTAATGCTGTCGTCAACCGCATCCTGCTTTAAGTAGATTTCCGCCAGGCGCATGTGCAAAGGAAGATAAAAGGGCGCTTGCTGAATGGCCCGGTAGCATGTTTCAACAGCGGTCATCAGCATGTTTTGTTTCATATATTCAGCCGTGCTTGCCATAGCCGCAAGTACAGCCTCAGTGTTGGGAGTTTCCAAAAACTCTACCCAGGCGCTCACCGAAGCGCCATCCCCGTTTCCCAATTGCTGGCGGGCCTCTAGTATTTTTTGCTCATAATTCTTGCTGGATAGGAAGTGGTCTAAAGAATCTACCAATGCGATGGTTTTGTCGCTATCTCCTTCTGCCACGTATCCATCAACCAATTGCTGATAGATGTGGTTCAGTTTTCTGGTGTTTTCGCGGCGGGTTTGGTTAAGGTCAATCAATTTCAACACTTCTACAAAATGTCGCAGGGCATTGTTGGCGTTGCCCTGTTTGCGGTAGCATTCGCCCAGTGCAAAATTGATCCCTCGTCGGTAGGCTTGCTCCGATTTTGCGTGATTATATGCCTCGATGGCTTGTTCCAGTTGACCGTCATTCATGTACTGCGACGCTAATAAAAAATATACCGATGGTCGTTTTAAACCAGCTTCCAGCAGTGATTTGTAGGTTTGAATGGCGCGGGAGGTGTCTTCTCTGGTTTGCCAGTTGATGGCTTGTCCAATGAGCGCGTCTATTTGCGATTTGTCGACGTTCAGTTCAACGCCATTCACCGTGTCTTCAAAAATAATGTTGGCCAACTCTTCTAATGCCAGTTGTTCAACTTGCTCGCGCGGGTTGGTGTCCACGACAGCATCTTCTTCCGCCTCGGTATCGGCAAAGGAGAAGAACGCGGCTTCTTCTTCTGAGATTTCCGGTTCCGATGATTCATCGTCGGCAGGGGCGGCTTGTGATATTTCTTTTTGCACTGCTCGGATTGACGCACCTTGTTCCAACGCGCTGAGAGCCGCGCGAACCAGGTTATCTTCAGGTGCTAATTTCAATGCTCCGCGAAGATACTGCTCGGCTTTGGGCAGGTTTTTTTGCTCTTGAAAAATTGCCGCCAGCGACACCAACTCGTAGATGGCGCGATTTGTGTTCCCCAACCTGGCGTATGCGTGGGCCAGGTTATTCCTGGCTTGCAATTGAAGGGGGCTGATTCGAATCGCGTTTTCCCAGTTTTTAACGGCTAAATCGAGGCGGCCCGCTTTAGCTTGAACATTCCCCGCATATACGTAGGTTTTGGCAGCTTGATTATCTTGCCCAAGGTGCTCAAAAACTTCACCCATTTTGTTGAGTGCTTGTTGATTAGCCGGCTGAAGTTTTAAGGCGCGTTGCAATGCGCGGATGGTGGATTGGTATTGTTCTAACTCAAAATAGACGGCGGCCAGGCCAACTAATGCGGATACATCGTTGGGATATTCTTGTAATGCGGCGCGGTACGCTTTGATAGCATTCGGCCAGTCTGCCCGCGAGCTAAATTCTGCGGCCGTTCGCATAGATTCTTCATATACGGTGCGCTTGCCAGCCAATCTTTCACCTCCGAAGCATTGTTAATGCCGGCTTTTTGCCGCGCGATGCCACACAGCGCGGCGCAAAGCAACAGTGGGTTTTGTTACCCCATCAGCAGGGCCAGGATACCTTTTTGCGCGTGCAGTCGATTTTCGGCCTGGGGGAACAGCACTGAATGCGGACCATCCGCCACCGAATCGGTGATTTCTTCGCCCCGGTGGGCCGGAAGACAGTGCATAACAATGGCGTCTGGTTTGGCATGGGAAACCAGTTCATCATTTATCTGGTACGGCGGGAAGACTGCTAGCCGCTTTTGAGCTTCTGCTTCTTGCCCCATGCTGGTCCACACGTCGGTGTAAATAACATCTGTGCCGCTCACGGCTTCGATCGGGTTGTGCAAGAAGGTCAACCTGGCCCCACTTGCGGCGGCGAATTGTTGGGCCAGGTCAACGTACTCGGCCTCAATTTCGTAACCGGGCGGCGTGGCGATGGTGAAGTTCACCCCTAGTTTGGCGGCCACAAACATCAGCGAGCGTGCCACGTTGTTGCCGTCGCCCACATAGGTCAGGGTTATGCCGTTTAGCGAGCCTTTGTGCTCCAGAATGGTCAAAAAATCGCCCATTGCCTGGCAGGGGTGATTAAAATCGCTCAGACCATTGATGACCGGGACAGAAGCATATTGAGCCAATTGCACCATGTGGTCATGAGAGAATGTGCGGGCCATAATCCCCTGCACGTAGCCTGAAAGTACGCGCGCTACATCAGGCACGGATTCTCGTCCGCCCAGACCTATCTCGTTGGGAGAGAGGTACAGGGCTTGCCCTCCCAGGTGCAGCATCCCTACATCAAACGAAACACGAGTGCGCAGTGACGGCTTTTGGAAGACCATCGCCAATACTTTTCCTTTTAAGATTGGTTTGTTGCCGCCGGCCTGCCATTCTTTTTTCAATTCAATGGCTTTGTTTAACGTGGTCCAAATTTCAGCGGCGGAAAGCTCGGTTAAGCTGATAAAATGTTTCATAGGGTGTAGACTCCATTTTTAAGTGATTAGTTTTGTGTAGACGATGTGAAACTAATTTAAGGCAAGTATACCATATTTCACGGTGTTTAGGTAAGCGGTTGATGATGATTGCAGGCGGCTTGTTGCCTGCCAAAGGCGACTTCAGATACGCAAAAATTGCTAAAACGGGTGTAACTGTCCAGCCGTCATTGCGAAGCCCGTCAGGGCTGAAGCAATCCCCGCGATTGAGCCGGAGATTGCTTCGCTACGCTCGCAATGACGCAATTATGGACGGTGGCTGAATAGTTACAAAAGTCTTGCTAATCCTGTCCCATAATGAGGTTTTACGTCGCTACTTTTTTAGAACTGAACAACTCTGGCTATAATTTGGTTGCCCAAACCTGGTCATAAATATCTAGCCAGGGTTTGACCATCACGTTGGTTAAAGATGCTTGCGCGAATATTGTTTTCACTTGTGCGGTTGTCCAGGTTTTGCCGGGCATTAGCTTCGCTTCCCAGCCCACGCGATTGGTGGCGAGCAGTACCCCACCCGGCGAAAGCACCCGTGCCAATTCTTGTACTCCTTGTTGGGGACTGGGGAAGAATTCCAGCGCTTCCAGGCACGTCACTGCCCCCACCGAATTGTGTGCAAACGGCAAGCGAGTTGCATTGGCCATTACCAGCGGCAGCTTTGGCATTGTGCGGCGGGCCACGGCCAGCATTCTGGCGGAATGGTCTACACCCATCACGCGCCCCTGGAAAGTGGGCAGCCGGCTCATCACCAGCGGCAGCCGACCCGTCCCGGTGGCCACATCGAGTACAATTCCCCGGTAGTTGTGTCCCAGCGCTCGTTGCAGCGGTAATCCTAAAAAGAAATGCTCGTCATTTTTATCGAATGCTTTTATGTTATTATACTTGTGGGCTACACGGTCGTACAACAGCGTAACAATTTTTTGTCCCAGGTAAACGCCCTCGGCAATGATTAATTGCCAATACAAGAACGCCCCAATAATTGCAGCACCCCCTGTTGCCCCCAGTATCCACCAGCCCTTCACCCAATACCTCCCATGGCGCCAGCGGAAATCAGCAGACTCGCCAATAAAAATGGCTGAACGGCAGAAGCCCACTGTTCCCAGCGCGCGGGCGAGTGCTGTTCTGCGTCGTTACGCAGCAATAACGCAAACACAATACTCAGAATTACGGTTACAGCGGCCAGTGGTTTAACCAGGGCCAATAGCAAAAGTGCGGCGGCTGCCTGCCCGAACACAAGCAAGGACGCGCCCCGTATTTGACCGGCCCACAAACGCAAACACCCCAGGTAAACAATCCAGTAGCTCACCCCCAGCAAAACTGATCCCAGCGAAATCGAATGGAAAACCACAACGCCGGCCAGGTACGGCAACAAATACATCCCTACCGATTGTGCTATCTGTTGCCGGTGTCCGCGCTGCGAGTTGTGTTGCCCCAGCCATAGCGCCAGCACCAGCGAAACCGCTACCCACGCCAATGCCCACCGGTTCAGCCACCCCGCCAGCGCCAGCGCCGCAACGCTCAATATCAACAGGGTTTGCCAGCCAGAACCGACCTGGCTCCGTAGTGCCGCCCGCCACAACAACAATCGGTAGGCCGGTGATTGCCGCGTAACGTAAGGCAACGCCGGCTCTTCAACAACGTTGCTCTGCCACGCCAGCCGCCGTAGTTGCCGTAACATGTCCTGGTCAATCAGTACATGCCAGATTGTCCCCAATATGGGGTCGGCGAGCAGCCATAGCAGCCCCACCTGTAGCAGCCACATCCTGCTGGTTTCCCCCCCGGCAAGGGGCGTGTATTGTAGTGCGGCAGTTAGCGCGGCGGCAACAACGGCCCATCCTGGCCCCAATGCAAACCACCTGCGGCGGGCAGATATATGGATAATAATAGCGTGATTAACAATGTGTGACAATGACCAATCCTGCTTTGATAAGATTTTCTTCAGCCAGATTATACACCAAAATTGCGGTTGGGAAACTGTGCAATTTGCGTTCCGCCGGAGCGATATTATAATCAACATTTGAAATTACGCCGAACTGAGGAGCAACCTATTGATAAAAGGAGCTATTTTTGACCTGGGGGGAACCTTGCTGCAGCTTCAGGGAAATTTGACCGCTTGTGAAGCTGATGGAGCAAAAGGTGCGGCAGCGTGGCTGATTAAAAAGACGCGAATTAAATATGACGTGGATGCATTGGCGCAAGCCATTTTAACATGTCGCCAGGATGGACTGGCTGCCGCTAATGAAACGCTGAAAGAGTTTAAGATGAGCGATGGCATCATTGAGGCCTTGTGGGCCATCGATGCGCCGGGCCAGGCAGAGACATTTGTTCAGGAAGCGACCCGTCGCTTCTTCCAAAAGGAAGAGGACCGTCACAGCCTCATTCCACACGCAATAGAGATTTTAAAGACGCTCCACGCCAAAAATTTAAAGGTGGGATTGCTGTCTAATGCCACCGACGACGCACTTATTCAGCGGATGGTCAATCGTTTTGGCTTGCGCCCCTGGTTATCCCCGGTGTTCAGTTCGGCAGGGCTGGGTTGGAAAAAGCCGAAAGCCGAGCCTTTCTTGCTCATTGCCGGGCGCTGGGGATTGTTGCCGGAGGAAATTATTGTGATTGGCGATACGCTGTTTACGGATATTTTGGGGGCGCAGAATGCCGGAATGCACAATGTATTGGTAACCTACATTGAAAATCGGGATAATGACAGCCACCGCAACATTATCCCCGATGTCACTATCGGCACATTGGCAGAGTTACCGGCAGCAATTGAAACCCTTTCGATGTTGTAGCAGTAAACGTCCAAAAAGGAAATCTTTATGGCAACTCAAGATTACTCGCGCGTGCGCTTGTGGTTAATCCTGGCGGCTATTCTGGCGACGATAGCCGTGTTGGTGTGGCTTTCGCCGCATGAAAAAACGTTGGGGACGGGCATTAAAGTAGTGTATGTTCATGTGGGCTTGATGTGGGCGGGGATGGTCGGACTGCTTGTAGCCGGAGGTTTGGGGGTGGTGGTGCTGGTCAATGATAACCCCACGTTGCACAACCGGATGGAAACACTTAGTTGGGTAGGGTTGGTG
>CAYPUV010000224.1:0-6445 GCA_964413895.1 uncultured Anaerolineaceae bacterium | reverse complement strand
TGACTATTTACTCAATGTGCTATCTCACTTGTCATAATAGATGCAATCGCCCTAGTCATATACTTGTCTTGGAAATGGGGGTCACTTTAACATTAGACTTCATTTGGGAATAAGCGAGAGGTCAATGTTATGCTTGGCAAATTCGGCGTTCATGAACATGCATTCATACTCAAGAAGGATACTTGGGAAAGCTCCTGCAATATCAGGATCCGGTGCTTCGTTAACTGGGATGATCTGCACCCGGCATAAAATCTTCCCTTTTTTTACGATTCCCAGCCCGTAAAGCCCACGACCTTTAGTCGTGGGATATAATAAGGGCTGGATTCGTAAATTTCAGATGGAGGTTCTACATCGGTAGCGCCATATTCCTTGATCCGGGCGTAAGGTAAATGGAATGGGCTTTTCGATTTCGACGGCATTGGCGTGGGCGCTTTGCATTGCCTCAATCAGGAAGGCTCCAGGCTCGGGAACCATAAAGTCGTACATGGTGCGAAGGCCGTAGTTACATATCTGGGCCTGATACACCTTGCTCATCCATTGGTAGACTCCTGAAATGTGCCCCACACCGCCGGTATTGCCAGGCGGGGCAAGCAAATCCTGTAAATCTTCGGCATCATCCAGATACAATAATTTGCGGTGGGCAGTTTTTTGAATATCAAATGGCAGCTTTTTTGAGATCTTACCGGTTTACGGCATCTTCGTCAACTGCTTCAGCCTATTTCATTATTAATGGCAGGAACGTCCAGCGCTGCGAAACTTCATCTGCGCCAATGTCCGGCTGCGTGCCCGCCGGTTGCGGGCGGCTTTCGCCATCGAAATCATCCGTCACCCCGACAGAAATGCCCCTGCCCGCCATAATAGATGCCCCGCTAATGTGGTCATCACCGTGAGATGCGTCCGCAAACAACGGATCGCCGAGAATATCGCCGGCGCCGGAGGTCAATCCGGCGCCATAATTTTGGGTATTGTTGAAAAATCCGCTATGATTGGCTTCCTCCGGTTGAAGTGTGCCGGTAATGCCAGTAGAGAATCCAGCGATGATATTGTTTTGTATCGCGAATGACACGTTTTCATCCCAACGGCTGACCATAATGCCACCGCCGCTGCCATTATTGGCAACCGTGTTGTGCAAAATATCTATCTGCGACCCGTCAGACCCGTAAACAAATATCCCGTCGCCGCCACCGACCGCCGTGTTGCTGAAAATAATATTGTTGCGGATACTCACCTGCCCGCCTTCATACACCGCGATGCCCCCGCCGGGGTCCGTTCCTCCCTGCGCCACGCGGGAAACGTCATTTTCACGGGGAGAAAACAGTCCATCGCCGGTGTTGTTTGAGATAGTGTTTCGCTCAATGGAAAGAACGCCGATATTTGATATTTCGGAGACAATACCCGCGCCACCATTGGACACGTGATTGCCGGTGATGATGTTTCGGCGAATGGACACCGCCGCAGCATCAACCGCCAAAATGCCACCGCCCACGCCATAATTGTCGCCCGTCCCCCCGGTAATGGTGAACCCTTCCACGGTGGCGTCGGTGGATGCGCCATCGATGTAAACCACAGTTCCCGTTTGGTTGCCATCAATGATGGTAGTATCAACAGCAATATCACGCGCCCAGTCCGTTTCGCGATACCCGCCCAACACATTGAGGCTATGCGTCACCGAAATGCGTTCGGTATATGTGCCCCGCGCAACATACACGGTTCCGCCCACCGTGGTTTCCGCAATCGCTTTGGAAATGGTGGCAAACGGTGCAAGCTGAGTGCCATCGCCGGTGGAATCGTTGCCCACTGCCGCCGAGACGTATGTTTCAGCGGGATACACCTCATCCGCGCCAATATCCAGATGTGTACCATGTGGGCGAGCATCGCCATCCATATCGTGGAATGTCCACCCGTCGCTGCCGCTGTCAATCAATGGCGATGTGGAAAGCAGGTGGTAATCGCTGCCGCTGCGAGAAACAAATTGGGGGTCGGCGTAAATTGCATACGAGTCACTGGAACCGTCAATATCGGTGGTATTATCCCAAAAATCGCTCTTGACGATAAAATTGCTTGCGCCGCTATTTACTTTGATGCCGGTACTGTGTCCCACAAAAATATTGTTCCAAATTTCGTGGCTGTATAAACCGCCTCCGGTGTCACCCAGCACCAACCCTTCGTGGTATGTGCCCAAATTATTATCCACAAAGGTATTGTTCATCATCCGACAATAGCCGCTCAAACAGTTGACCCCTGCCCCGTATCCTCCTGTTCCAGCCCCATTATGGGCGAAAATATGGTTGGTAATGGTGATGGGCGTATCGGGGATGCTGATGGCAAATCCACCCCCGGCAACCCCCCAAAACCCCGAAGCGGTGTTGCTCATCACCCTATTGCGGTCTAGCGTCAAATGAGGCGTTCCCCATACATACATTCCCCCGCCCACCACTGCACTATTGCTGATGATCGTGTTGACGGTGATAACGCCCGTGGCAGTGTAAACGGCTATTCCACCCCCAAAAGCGGCGTCATTCGCTCGAAACTCGTTTTCCTGCACCAGCACGTCGTTCCCCGCTGCGATAAATAGCCCGCCGCCCGCCTCGACAGATGTATTGTTGGTAATATAATTGTCATCCAACGTCAGATGAGCGTCTTCGCTGGCGATGCCCCCGCCGCCATCCGCATTGTCGCTTGACGTATTCGTTCCGGTGGCATCATTGTGCGCGATGGTATTTTGGCGCAATGTGGCGTAGGCATAACTGCCGAGAAACACCCCGCCGCCTTTCTGTGCCGTGTTATTTTGAATAGAATTCCGAGTAGCCCACTGAAACTGTACGCCATACACCCCGCCGCCCACACCATTACCGTTCGCGGCGCTGGCAGTATTGTCATGGACATTATTGCCGTCAAAGTGCCCCGTATAATTCGCATACACCCCACCGCCGAAGCCATCGCCATCCAAACTGGCAACGTTGCCGTAAATCTGGTTATCATAGGCATTGCCGCCAAAGTATACGCCACCGCCATTCCCCACGCCTTTTTTTGCCGCAACATTGTCGGCGATGGTATTTTCGCGTATGGTCATCCCATTATACGCATAGACTCCCCCCCCCTTTGCCGCTCCAAAGCCCTGTGGGGGAATATACGGCGGTGTTGCTCATAATAGTGTTGCCCACCAATGTTACCGTGGCGCTCCAACCGCTGTCAATACCGCCCCCTTCGCCACCGCCATCCCCTGCGATGCGGGCAGCATTGCTGATGATGGTATTGTATTCAATGATTGCCGTGTTGTTGTAAACGTGAACACCGCCACCCTGTCCCTGACACGAGCTATCAGCGCAGGCAATATTATCGGTGATAATGTTATGGCGAATGGTCGTGAGACCATCGTGAACAAACGACTCGCCAACTTTGATACCGCCCCCCCATCCCAAACCGGCGCTGGCATCGCCGCCGGTAATGGTGAAGCCTTCAATGGTGGTTGTTACGCCTGCCGGAACGACGATCACACTGCCGTTGCGTCCGCCGTTTATGGTGGTGATATACGTGTTCCAATCGCGCGTAGAAAAATCGCTATTGTATCCGCCCGCCAGCGTGATGCTTTTTGCGATTGTGATATTTTCAGTGAATGTACCCGCCGCCACCTGTACCGTATCGCCATCTGTGGCGGCATCAATGGCAGCTTGAATCGAACTGTAGCAGCCATTTACGCCGCCGGGAGTCACGCATGAATTCGCCGCACGGGCAATCGGCTGCGATACCCACAACAATACCAGTATCAGCATCGTCCCCCCCAAAACGATTGAAACTACGGATTTGCTCCATCGCGTTCGCATAATTTTCCCTCATGAGAAACGACCATCATTATTTAGTTGTGTATGGCTGTGTTATGTTCTATCGTACCTCAAAAAGGGGAATTTTTCAAGAGGAAATAATTACTGTTCACGGCTGTTACTCCGCAGGGGCACAATACATGGCATAACCACAATCGCAATGGTATCCATCGCGGGATACTTTGTTCGGTTTGCACTCTATCATCCCCTCGAGACCCGCGCCGCCGTTGAATGCGCTGAAAAACTATCTGCCGGATAGACAGGAGGGTGCACTCCTGGCACAACCGGAAGATGCGCCGGTAGAGACACCCCAACTCCACGTGTCTGCCGACGGGTTGATGCTCGCACCGCCGCAATATCCCTTCGACCCCGAAACCGGCGAGATGCGCTGGAATCCATACGTGCGTCCGTGAGCAAGAGTCGTTCGGGAAGCGTGTCGCTCAAGCAGCCTTTTGATACGGCTCAATGTCATCCAATGTTTCCTTCTCTTTTTGCTGAGCAAAATATAAATCCCATTTATAGGCGGCTATGGCCGTAGTCACATTGTAGATCACCCTCTCCTCTTCTCGCCAGCGTTGAAAGAACCTTGAGCTGCCGCCCGCACCCAATACGCGCTCAATTACGGTCAGGGCGCTGGATGCCCGCCCGCTGGTGCCGGAATTTGACGAGAATAACCTGACCATCTCGGATTTCACCGGCTTGAAAGAATATCGCTGTTACGTGCGAACCATCCGCAACGGTGCACCGACGACCCCCTTGCTGATAAAAACGCGACCGTTGCCGCCACAAAATGCGGCGACTGTCGCCAAGGTCAGAGACCGTCTGCCACGTTACACCCATACGATGCCGGATGTGCGAAGCAGTCACGTTATTCTATTGGTGATGAGGTTTGATTAATCTTCGCCAGCCAGTCTCAATGCCTCGGCAATAACAGCACGACTGAGGCGAATACCGTTTTGCTGGAGTGTATGTATCAGTGGCTCAATGGCTGGCATAAAGTTTTTTTCTTTGGCTCTAAGAAGGATTCCTAACGTGCCGGTTAGCGTTATCCCTAAACGGTTGACGTGGCGTCGCGCTAACCTTTCATCAATAATCACCAGGTCGGCATTTAGTTCCAGTGCCAATGAATTACTTCTGCCTCGCCCCGATCCAGGTCAGAGATCAAATCCGCCCGTTTAGGGTCTTGCAAGGGGGTAACGCGGATCCAATTTGATTGTTGCAGTTCCAACACGCCAATATTTTTTACGCTGCCGGCTAATACTTCAGCTTGCACGGCGGGGGGCGTGAGAACCGTGCCATACAAAAGGTGCAGCAAATCCAATTTGCCAATCAACGCCAGAGAAATGATAGGCGTGGTATTGACGATAATTATTGGGGTATGGTCAGGCATTGGCAAAGTCCTCTGCCAATTCATCAGGGCTTTGCCCCATTGGAGACAAACCGAAACGCGCCAGTTCAAACATAAACGCCACCCGGCTCATACCCGCCAACTGCGCGGCGACACCGGTAGTGACTTGTCCCAGTTCATAAAGTTTCACCGCCAACAGTAATCGGGCTTCAGACTCGAATTCTTCGGGGCTTTTCTTTATAGATAGCAATAAATCATCAGAATAAGGTATGGTTAGTATATTTGTACTCATTTTTCCTGCCTCAATTTCATAGATGCTATCATTGTGCCATAAATTCAACGACAATTGACAGATTATGCGGCGAAAATTTCAGTAGATAATCGGCAAAAAACGGCGGATTATCAGGCGAAAAAGTGAGATTTACGCCGTACAACAATGAGTTGTGCGGCGTAAAAATCATAGCACATTTGCAGGGGGTTGTGCAAGCAATTGGGCGGGAAAAACTGGCATCTGCGACGGCGTGGTCTACCACCGTCTCAACCACTTGATTGACTGCAGCGTGTACGACTGCGCCGGTGGTGACAACGCCGACCGCAACCCCGCGCCCGACGCCTACGTGGTCGCTGCCGGAGATTGAAACCGACATTCCCGCCTTGGAAGAGATGAGCGATGCCGAATTACTGGCCTACATCGACAGTGGCAAGGCGCCGTGGCTGGTGTGGGAAGAATCATATCACGAACTGGTGGTCAACGGGCTGCCGATTTCCACCGACCAAGTGGCCATTGACCTGAATGCCTTCCCCCGTCCGAGGCGGGGCATCATCCGATTTTTTGGGAGACGAAACCGGTTTCGGGCGCTATCGCCGCGATGCGGAAATCAGTCGCGCTGTGCTGGGCGCCGTGTTGCCGATGATTGGCACAGAAGGCGGGCCGGTTCCGGCAGACGGCGCGTGGCAGGCAGCGGTCCCCGATGCGCAACTGGCGACCTGGATGGTGCAGGCAGATCAGTTTATGCAGACCGGTCGCGAGCCGTATTTCTTCGCCTACTCGCCGTGGTTGCTGGCAAATGCCGCCGGAGGCGGAACGGACCGTCGCTGGGAAAGCGCCGCCTGGTTCCGCGCGGACGGCACGGCGCGCCCGGTGGTGGTGGCGGCAGTCAAAGGTTCTTAAATTCCGCATACGGAAATTATCACTATTTTTAATCAATACCTTCGCCAAAATTTGGCGAAAAAGAGAGCAGTTGAGTACGATACGTTTTTTACCGACCAAGGAGAA
>CAYPUV010000223.1:0-6462 GCA_964413895.1 uncultured Anaerolineaceae bacterium | reverse complement strand
TATGAGTTTGGTTGGATCATGTCGTCTATAAACGCTTTACTGGTTACAGTTGTGTCGAAAGTAGCGGGGTCCCAACGCTGCGTGCCGAAATCGGGTGGATTTAGTTGCTGGGTGTAATACGGCTTGCCGCTGGCATAAACAGATTTGAGCAAGGCGGCGTTTTGAGGTGGCGTGACCGTGTCGCCGTCCGTGGGGTCGGCGTCAACCATTTGCATCATCTGTTTAATCGTTTCTGCGTTGGGCATAAATGTGTCGCCCATCCCCGACCGCATAACTAAATTACCCAAATTATAACGAGAGTACCAGTAGCCTTCTTCTTCCGCGGCCACGGTGTCAAAATTGGGGTTGCCGTTAACAGGCCCTTGTGCCGCGACAATAGGCGTAATTAATACACTTAACACAGCAATAAGGCTTAATATCAAACTATATTTGCGAATCATTGTTACTCCTTATTTGATTGTTTTTGGTAATTAATATGTGTATCGCAGTGATGTGCAGCGGCGGGAATTTAGCCGAAGTCGCCGCGCCACCCAGGGCAGGTTTTATTCCACGGACACCTCCTCCTTCCTTTCCATATTCACATTGCTTTAACGGAAACAGTTTATGGCAAAACCCAAACGCTGTCCGTAAGATGCCTTACGAATGCCCTAAACGAACGCCCTAAAAACATCCCTTAAGTATTGGGTTTTTGTTTGATCGTGGTATAATAGCAACAATAAAATCTTCAACTGTTCCCGGTCAGAATTTTTCACAAGGAGGTGACAAATAGGCCGCATGTTTTATACTGTTTGACGAGTACTTGTGCAGAGTGCCTCGTCTTTTTGTTTTGTACCCCTAAAAGTTGTTCAATTTTCTAAAAATTATCACTATCCACCTACCATCCCACCAAACCAAAAAAAGGAAAAATTTACCAATGACTGAAAATCTTAATCCTTTTCAAATTGCTCAACGCCAATTGGACGAAGCCGCCAAAATTTTGGGGCTTGACCCCGCCACCCACGCGCTCCTCCGTGAACCCCGGCGCGAGCTGGTCGTCACTATTCCGGTTCGCATGGATGATGGAAGCGTGCAGGTGTTTAAGGGTTTCCGGGTGCAGTACAACGATGGTCGGGGGCCAACAAAGGGCGGCATTCGCTTCCATCCCGATGAAACCATCGACACTGTGCGTGCGTTGGCTGCGTGGATGACCTGGAAAACGGCCGTGGTTGATATTCCATTGGGCGGCGGCAAAGGCGGCGTTATTTGCAACCCTAAAGCCATGTCCCCCGCCGAGCTGGAACGCCTGGCGCGCGGCTACATTCGTGCCATCCACAGAATTTTGGGTGAAGAAACAGACGTACCCGCCCCCGACGTGTATACGAACCCTCAAATTATGGCCTGGATGATGGATGAGTACAGCGTCATTCGTGGGTACAATGTGCCAGGAATGATCACCGGCAAACCGATTGCCCTGGGCGGCTCGCAGGGGCGCGGCGACGCTACAGCACGCGGCGGCATCTTCTGTGTGCGTGAAGCGGGCCAGGCATTGAACCTTGATTTGCGGGGCGCTAAAGCCGCTATTCAAGGTTACGGCAATGCCGGGCAATTTGCCCACAAATTGGCTGTAGAACTGTTGGGAATGACCGTTGTCGCCATTTCTGACTCAAAGGGCGGTATCTACAATCCCGAAGGTCTTGATTACGAAGCGACTAGCAAGCATAAACTGAAAACCGGTTCCGTGGTTGGGTTTGAAGGTGCGCAGAGCATTAGCAATGAAGATTTACTGGAACTGGATGTCACCGTTCTCTTTCCGGCAGCACTGGAAAATCAAATTACCGAAGCCAACGCCGAACGCATTAAAGCCAAAATTGTAGCAGAATTGGCGAATGGCCCCACCACTCCCGAAGCCGACCACATTTTGCACGAAAACAACGTGTACATCATTCCCGACTTTTTGTGCAATGCCGGCGGTGTGACAGTGAGCTATTTTGAGCAAGTTCAAAACGCATACGACTACTACTGGCCTGTTGAACTGGTATACGAACGGCTCGACCACAAAATGACCGCCGCTTTCCATGCGGTACATGATATGGCGCAGGCAAAAAAGGTACACAATCGATTGGCAGCCTATCTTGTAGCGGTGAGCCGTGTTGCCGAAGCAGTGAAACTACGCGGCTGGGTGTAACACCGTATCACACGCCGCAATAAATATCCGTTAGCAGATAACGTCCCCCACCGAACGTGAAAATTGGGAGATTAGCAATTGGGAAAATCTTCAATAACTGATTGCTAATCTCCAGGGTTGGGGGAACTTATATTTTAGGGTCTCTACCCCTTGAACCAAAAGCGCAGATCTATCGGTCGGCGCTTTTGGTGCTTGACGCCATAAGAATTAACACGTATTATTACAAACATCCAAAAACTTATGGTGAAGCGCAATGGCAGAAATATCGGTAAAAACGTCCAAAATCCTCAAAATTTACCTGGAATTATCCCAGTTCCCCATTTTGGCCGACGAAATTCGAGAACGTATGCGCGAGGAACTGTATCGCCGCCACATCATCAGCCCGATTGAATTTGAGCAAGAGGTTGAAGACAAAGCCGTACAGTCTCAATTTAGAGAAGGACTGACTGACCCCTACTCTCAAGAGACCAACGAAATGTGGAACCGGCGGGTACAGAAAATACGCGACCATTTGACGGATTTCTATTTTGCTTATAATCTGCCACACGATTTATTCCGCGAACTGGTGCGCGACACGCTCCGTAAACAGTCCGCCCATCCAGAGCCGGTATTGACGTTTAACCCAGAGTTGGCTCCCTGGGCTATTTTATTAGACAAAGCCGCCGCGTACGAAAAACTCTCGCCTGAAGAACGTAAACAATATGCTCACCATCTGCAAGAAATTCAGGTAGTGCTCACCAAAGGGCTTATCAGCGACCAGCTTCGCTTTATTGGTATCTCCCGGAAGTATTTTCACATCGGCGACCTGCGGGAAATTTTGGCCCATCGCGTAGGTCGTGGCAAAATTGGCGGCAAAGCGGCAGGGATGTACCTGGCCTACAAAATCCTCACCGCCCCCCACCCAGATGATAAAATAGATGTGAGCCGCTATGTGCGGATGCCTACATCATATTACATCGGCGCCGATGTGTTTTATGATTTTTTATCTACCAATGGACTGTCCGGCTACATGAACCAGAAGTACAAACCCAGTGAGCAGATAGAAACTGAGTTTGAGAGCATTAAACAGGCCTACTTGGCCGGTAAGTTTTCGCCAAGAATTATTGAGGAAATCGGCAATATTCTGAAAAAATTAAATGGCAAACCCCTCATTGTGCGTTCATCAAGTTTGCTGGAAGATCGTTTTGAAAGCTCATTCGCCGGTAAATATGATAGCTTCTTTTGCCCCAACCAGGGGACGGCCGAGGAAAACCTGCGCGAACTCATTTACGCTATCAAGCAAGTGTACGCCAGTACCCTTAACCCAGACGCGCTTCTGTACAGAAAGAATATGGGGTTGCTGGATTATGATGAGCGAATGGCAGTTCTAATTCAAGAAGTGGTGGGCGCACCTTACCATAATTATTATTTTCCCGCGCTGGCCGGCGTAGGGTTTAGTCACAATCCTTTTCGCTGGAATCAAAAAATCAAGCACAAAGCCGGATTTTTGCGGCTGGTGTGGGGGCTGGGGACACGCGCCGTCGACCGGGTGACAGATGATTATCCTCGTATGGTAGCTTTGAGCCATCCCACGCTGCGCCCGGAGACCAGCCGGGAAGAGATACGGCGATATTCCCAGCATTGCGTGGATGTTCTTGACCTGGCCGATAATCAATTTAAAATGCTCAACGTGGCCGATGTCATCGGTGACGATTATCCTTCAATCCAGTATTTGGTGTCGCTAGACAAAGGTGATTACTTGCAACCCATTGTGGCCTTGGGTAGCGGCCTTGAACCGGACAAAATGATTCTTACGTTTGATACACTGCTAAAAAATACAAGTTTTGTGGCTATTATGCGAACCATCTTGAAAAAACTTGGCCGGGCCTACAAAACCCCCATCGATATGGAGTTCGCGGTTGAGATCATCTCCAATTATCCTTACCCGGATTTTAGAGTTTATATCTTGCAGTGTCGCCCTTTAAATGAATACGTTTTTATGAAGCACGTAGATTATCCTCACGATGTTTTGTCCAGCGACATAATCTTTTCCACCCACAAATGGACACCCTCTGGATACGTGACAGACATAAGATATATTGTATATGTTGACCCCGAAGTGTATGATCGGATTTCGGATTATCACGTTAAGGTTGAAGTTGGGAGAGTGATAAGCCGATTAAATGTCGCATTGGCCGACGAGAAATTTATCCTGCTCGGGCCGGGACGCTGGGGAAGCTCCAATGTGGATTTAGGGGTGAAAGTAACCTACGCCGATATTTTCAACACCTCTATTCTGGGCGAAATTGCTATCCCGCGCAACAACCAAACACCAGAAGTGTCTTATGGGACGCACTTCTTCCAGGATTTGGTGGAGGCCAATATCTACCCCTTGCCGATCTACCCCAAAGCAGACAAAGCAATCTTCAGCACTCATTTTTTTGAGACCGCAAACAACTGTTTGGCCGATATTTCTCCCCGTGATGCTCGAATGTCAAATTATATTAAAGTGATTGATGTACCACAGGTGAGCGGCGGAAAATTTTTGGAAGTAGTCATGGACGGAGAAAATGAGCGTGCTATGGGTTATCTGCGCCACCCGGATGCCGGCGCTGCGTTGGATGATGAATACGAAGATGAGGCAGAATACCGGCTTGCGTAATTGATACGGACGATGTTGTTTGACAAAACCCTGCATTTGGGTATACTACTTGGCGCTTGCCCAAAAGGGGCTGTAGCTCAGCTGGGAGAGCGCGACAATCGCACTGTCGAGGTCAGGGGTTCGAATCCCCTCAGCTCCACCACATTAAAAAGCAATGCGTGAAAGTAGTAAATCATCTCCGCAGAGAGTCTGTTCACCGGCTGCAAGACAGACACCCGTGCTTTCGGAGAGCGCGTCAGGTTGAACTCGTTCACAAGCTGCAACAATGAACCAGGTGGTAGTTGTTGCCGGTTCGCATCCGTTACCTGCAATAAAGTGGGCAATGTGTAAATGTACGGGGCTGTAGCTCAGCTGGGAGAGCGCTTGAATGGCATTCAAGAGGTCAGGGGTTCGAATCCCCTCAGCTCCACCTTTTTTTACACACGCCAAGCAGGGTGGTACCGCGGAGTAATCCTTCGTCCCTTTGGGACGGGGGATTTTTTGTTACTCAATTATTTACCATTTGCAAGTTTTTGGTTACAATATAGGCACACCCTTGTGCAAACCTTACAAGGGAAAAGCGAAAATTTATCCAAAACTCACAAAAGGTAAAAACAATAGGAGGCAATGATGGCTATTCCAAAATCTGATGTTATCTGGTTCAACGGTGAATTCGTCCCCTGGGATGAAGCGAAAGTGCATGTGTTGGCGCACGTGCTACATTATGGCAGCAGCGTCTTCGAGGGCATCCGCGCCTATCACACCAAACAGGGCACTGCCGTGCTGGGACTCGAACCGCACACCAAACGGCTTTTCAATTCTGCCAAAGTCATCAGAATGGAAATTCCTTTCTCAGAGCAAGAAATTGCCGATGCCATCGTGGCAACCGTAAAGCGGAACGGGCACCAAGCCTGCTACATCCGCCCGTTGGCTTTTCGCGGCTACGAAACGTTGGGCGTGAATCCCACTGCCTGCCCCGTCGAAACCATCATCGCCACCTGGGAATGGGGGGCCTACCTGGGGCCGGAAGCCGTTGAAGTTGGCGTGGATGTCGGTGTGAGCAGTTGGCGGCGTATGGCGCCCGACACGCATCCCGCTATGGCGAAGGTCGGCGGCAATTACGTCAATTCGCAGATGGTGGTGATGGAAGCCAAACGCCACGGCTATGTGGAAGGGATTGTGCTCGATACCAACGGCTACGTCAGCGAAGGCAGCGGCGAGAATATTTTTGTAGTTTATGATGGGAAAATTATGACCCCGCCGCTGGGTAATTCCATCTTGGCGGGCATCACCCGCAAGTTTGTGATGACACTCGCGCAAGACTTGGGATACGATGTAACCGAACACCAAATTCCGCGTGAAATGCTCTACTTTGCTGATGAAATTTTCTTCACCGGCACCGCCGCCGAAATCACCCCCATCAAAAGCGTGGATGGACTTCCCGTTGGCGCCGGCTCTCGCGGACCCATCACCAAAGCCCTGCAAGACGAGTTCTTCGGCATTTTGTCCGGTGAAAAAGAAGACCGCTACGGCTGGCTAACGCCGGTGAAGTAGTTTTGGAAATTCAGGGGACGCGAGACGGTAGGGGCAGGTACATCGGTTTGCCCCTACCCTTCAAATCATCGTTGACACAGCAGTAGTTTTTTCGGCTATTGGGGATTGACTGAAAACCGATACC
>CAYPUV010000222.1:0-6470 GCA_964413895.1 uncultured Anaerolineaceae bacterium | reverse complement strand
GGCGTAGGCGGCGGCGTAACTTGCGCCAACTCTTGTTGATTGCGAATATTACGCAGCATCAGCACGCCACCGATGGCTACTAAACCTAATACAATTAATCCGGCCAGTCCCACAGCCAGGATTATGAATAGCCGATTCCCACTGTCATTACCGCCGTCATCCGGTTGCTCAAAGTCATTTGGAGTCATCATGATCCCTCTCCTTGTGTTTTGTGGTCTTAAGAGGCGTAATGAGTAGCATGCCGTTCAAGTGCGTGTGTATTGAAACTCACACCCACCTGTTCCGAATCAAAGCAACACAGCCATTGCCCGCTACACTAAACATAATATACAACAGTATACCATACTTTGTCAACTTATGTAAATAGTGCTTGTCATAAAACAATGGTTTGGGCAACACTTGACGCAGCAAATAGGTTCAAGCAAGATGCTCCAGGTTGACCCAGGGAACGGCTTCAGTGCCGTGGTCAAAAGTTACGGTTACTCTATCGAACAAACTGTTTAGTTGTGCGTTTTGGGGGATCGGTGAGGAAGCGGTAATATGTCCCCAGGCGGCAGTGTGGGGACCTTTTAACAAGCGCACCACAGATGCTGCCGCTGGCAGGCCGGTGGGGCGCGCATCAAGCTCCGCTGGAGATGCCGCTTGAGTCAGTGGAACCAAAATGACCGGGGGTGTACCTGGCGGTTGCACGCTACTTACCGCCAGGGCGGCGATTTTGCCCAGACTGGCACACAGCATTTCAAAGATTTGGCGGGCCATCGGCCGGCGGCCAAACCCTGCTGTGGCGATGACGGGGATGTTGGCTGCAGGCGTCATCGTCAGCATTGTGGCGTCAATGCTCCCGCCAATAATGCCCGCCACGCCGACCTCTTCCGCCCGTCGAACCGCTTGCTCATCAATTGCACCCCCGGCCAGCAAGATCGTTTGACGATCTGCGAGGGTAATTGCCGCCGCGGAAAGGTCGGCGGTGGGGTCTTTGGATGCGGCCTTGAGTACACCGAACCCTTCGGTTCCTATTCCACAGGCCGCTTCGATGTGGGTGCCGGTTGCTTCTAGCGTTACGCCCAGAGCATGGTCAACTGCAATCACTGTGCCGTTAATTAGCGCCGGCAATCGCTCCCACCGCGATTCCGTTTCAATCAGCACCCGATGTCCCACAATTGCCACAACCAGGCCCGTCGCCGGGGCTTTGACTGTTTTTCTAAAAATCGGCAGCAGACCATCCCCCTGGGCAATAATATCGCCTTTTTCCACGTGGTCGTTTTCCCCTACTCGCAAAATGTCCGTCATATTGGGCTGGGGAATGCCCAGGTTTTTGGCAATGTTCACAACCGCAAACTGGCTGGGGAGTGTTGTTTGCCCCACAATATCCTCTGGCGAAACATGCTGTCCAACCCGCACCAAAATATTGCCGGGGATGGACAATCGGCGCTGAACGGTTATTTTTGTGGTTTGTTGCACACGTCTGGTTGCAATTCTAGGGATCATTGTCTCTATGCTCCCGTATCGGCGACGACGATTGCGGCATCGAAACATTCAGACTCAATAGCCACGATTGAATGAGTTGTCGCCGCATTTCATCATCCTGCGGCAAAAATACGGGGCGTCCCCGTGCGTCGATGATCACCCCCAGCCGTCCTCCGTCAATACGAGCGGCCACACCTTTGCCCGGCAATTTCCCAGAGGCGTACAGGCTGAAGTTTCGTCCGGGATGAAGCTCCAACGTGGCCTGTTGTCCAGCGTCGAGGGGGAAAATCTTTAATGCGCCAAACGGGATTTCAGCTTCGACCGGGGCGGCGGCGTCATAAACTATTTTTAGCTTCAACGCTGTTTCGCCGGGGCGTCCCCGGCCCACGGGCGCAACGACAGTCCCCAGCTTCAGCAACGCATCATACCCCGCAACTTGCGCGGCAGCCAACGGCTCCACAAGCGCTACGCTGCCCAACACGCCCAAAAGTCCGTTGTTGTCAAGCGCCAGGCTGCAAATTCCCGCCGGTTCCAGACCATCGAGCAGGGCCAGCGCCGCCAGGGGCGGCTCTAACGCGGTTAACGACAGTCCCGCACCGATGATTAAATCCCAATTGAGCCATAGCCTGTTCACGCGGGCGTTTGCACCCCATACTGGTTTAGCCTGTTTTGCCACAACACGCAGCATCTCTCGCAGTGCGGCCAGTTCCAGCCAGGTTTCCTGGGCTGTTTGGGGAATTGTTTGGGGGGATAGACTTTTGTTGTACAAGTAATTTCGCAGCACGGCCACAGGGATGTCGGCAGGCAACCAGCGACGAATGTTTTCGATCTCAACCTGGGTCAATAATGAGGAGAGACTTTTGCCCATTCCTGCAGCGGGCCGCACAATAGTTTGCTGAACGGCATGCCGCACAGCAGCCAATGTTGTGGCCGCACTGCCAACGTCCACGCCCAGCACTTTGATATTGTAGCTTTGTCCCAAATAATGGATGGTTTGACCAAATGACTTGCCGGTAGACACGATGGGGTGCTGCAGCCACCCCGACAGTGTTTTAATCCCCGGCACGGCTGAAATTTTATGTTGTTGATACAGAATTTCCAATTCCGACCGGACGCCGCTTAAATTTTCACGATCAAGCGCGGGCACAACATTGTCCACAGGTTTGAAATCGGCAATTTTACCGAAGATTTCTGCCAGTTTTGCGCGCAGGTTTGTGTTGCCCGCATATATCACATGGGGACGAAGGCTCATCGGCATAGCCCCAATGCCCATTGCCAATACTTGCGCCAGGTCAACAATTGGTTCGCCAGCCCCGCCATCGATACCGCCCACCAACAACACAATATCTGGCCTTGAACGATGCAGGGTGGTAATGCGCGCCGCAGCAGGGTGCCCGCCGGTGTTGCCATCAAACACAAATTGATTTTCAACGGCGGCGTATGTGGTGGCAATGGCGCGTCGAGCCGTCTGGACGCTCACATCGGCCATCAATCCGGCCAACAGCACCTGCAAAGGCTCTGCGGCACTAACTACGACGGTCATTGCATCCACGCCGACGCCCTCACGGCTGTGACCCGACGAAGGAACACCCTCCGCAGTTAACAGTCGTCGCCCCGAAGCCTGTTCCAGCGCGTGAATGGCATCAACAATACCCAGCGTTATATCTTGCCAGGGGTGGCCTGCCGTAGAAAGCTGTGTTGCGTGCGCAGTGCAACGAAATGTGTGGTTTTCCCGGCTAATTAAAACGGCTTTGGTAAATGTTGTGCCGCAATCCACAGCCAGGATGGTTTGAATTGATTGCGCTGTCATTAATGGGATGATCTCCCTGTTGGATGTTGTTGAATGTGAGCGGAATAGTCACCGAACCTTTAGCTTCCCCCCAGCAGGTGAAACCCCGTCGCTAAAAATTGAATTCTGCTGACCAGCAAGGCGATGCGGGCGCTAACGGTATTGGCGAACAACGCGCCCAACGTGATGAGAATGACCCAGCGTCCCATACCAGCCCAAAAGTTCACAAATCCTTCTCTGAAGCCGCTCAAAAATCCCTGGGGGCGATAGGTAAAGGTAAAGTAGAACAATGTACCCACCGTGCCGATGATAACCACAATGTTGCTTAAAAACGCATTGTGCAACCAGAAGCTCGGCGCATCGGCGTAGGCAGGGTTGGCAGGGTTTAAATTGATCCCAGCCACTGCCGCCGTTTGCGGGAACAATGTTCCCTGTACTGCACCGGCAACAGTTGCCGCCGCCCCCACTCCCACAAGAAATGCCAATCCAATTGATCCCAATGCACCGGCAGCGCTCGATTGGGTAGGCCGGACTTTGAACACCAACAAGAGGCTCAACAGAGCAGGCGGCAATTTGGTTAATAATTGCAGCGTATTAACCTGGCCCTGCACCTGAAAAAATGCCGGGCTGAGAACAAGATGCCAGGCCACCAATACAACATAAGCAACGCTCACTCCCACAAAAATATGTTCAGCTATTTTAAACAGCGGGTTATCCCCTAAAATGTAGCTGAGGACCATTAATGTTAAGGTTAGGCTGATTAATAATCCGATGGTATCCATACTTAGCTACTTTCCTGACCATATCTGGCGATCAATCCGGCGATAGTCCCTGCCAGCATCAAGATCATAATCAACAAATGAGCTACAGACTGGCTGTCAAGCATAGCGCTCGCCGGCCCCAATGTTCTCTGCGGGCGCGCCGATTCCAGGGCCGCGGCACCGTTGATTCCGGCAATCAAGGCATTGTACTGCCCGGCGTCCCGATACGGACGGACAAACGGCTCTGCAGCAGCGCTTACCACGGCCAACCGGGGCGCGGGAAATTGCGTCGACGCGGACGTTGTTTGCTCAACCCACCATCGGGCCGTGTCGGGGCTGGCACTAATTTCCACCAGAAGATTAACATTCGCCAATCCGTTCAATTCAGGCCAGCTACTCAACGTGGTGTAGGGTTGACCGGTGCTGGAGTCTCGAAGATCGGCAAAGGCGTTCCTGGTTGTCAGATGGCGAATAGCAACCGTTCCGCCCGGCAAGTATCCCAAATTCACCACCCGTCGACCGTAGTCTTCTGGCGCGACGAGTGAACGCAACACAATGTCTGCCATTGCCTGCCCTTCCGGGTCCAGGCTTACAGCAATAATCCGCATCCCCTGACCCAGTAATTTTTTAACTACTGCCGCCGCCAAAGGATTCATTTCGCCTTCGGTAGCCGGCGTGTAATCAAACGAAACCAATGCAATGGCATCCGGCGGCTGCGAGCCGACCACGTATTGCAATTCGGTGCGGATTTCCTGCTGCTCAACGGGCGACGGCTCTAGCCAGGGGAAGGGGAAGCCACCCCGATCGTAGTGGATAAACAGGGGAATGGCAATCAGCAACACAAACACAAGGTTTGCAGTAGCGCGGATTGTTTTGCCAACGACGGTGACAGTTTTACGAGGCTCTTCAGCCGGCACAGAAACTTCTGGAATGGGATTAACAATGCCGTAAAACTCGCGGGCTGCATCCATTCCAATGGCCGGTTCTGGCGGCGCGGTCATACCAGAGGGGACGGTCAGCACACTTTCCAGGCCGCTCAGCGTCTCTTCTTCCGGCATCGTCTCGGTTGGCTCAACTGTCTCGGCTGCCGCCGCCAGTTCTGCTGGCCCCTCATCTTCCTCCGCGATGGGTTCAGGCGCAAAAACCGAGTCCGGCAGGGTGGTGTCTTGTTCCGGTAGCACCAATGATTCCTCAACCGGAAATTCCAGCAATGCCTCATCTTCTTCCGCAGAGGGAAGCGGCGGCTGCTCGATGGACACGTCATCAATGGAGAAGTCCTCCGGCGCGTCCAGGTCAAGCTCTTTCATCCAATCTGGGATGGTCAACTCAAACGTTTCTGGCTCCGTTGCCGGGGAAGGTGCTGCTGTATCGGAGACAGACTGTTCTTCCATCCAGTCAGTATCATGGAACGCGGGCTGCTCCGGCACCGCTGGCAGTTCGTCCGTGGTCTCTGTCTCCTCTTCTTCTGGTTCTACCAGAAGTTCTGGCGGCCACACCGGCGCATCATCCAATGCAGGAACGTCGGTAAAGAGGTCCGGCTCCTCAAGGGACTCTGTTTCAGGGGGGATGGTCTCATCACGCGCATCAAACGTTTCGTCAGGCCCGGCAATTTCTTCCAGTGCGGGCGGCTCTGGCACGGCTGCCGATGCTTCGGTTGTCTCTGCTTCCGGTTCTTCTGACAGCTCCGCCAGCCAGTCCGGCAGATCCGCCAGTGCCGCAACCTCACCTTCCGGCTCTTCCGTTTCCACCGCCCCCCGTAACTCGCTCAGCCAGTCCGTGGCTGGAGCCGCTGCCTCTGTTGCTTCTTCTGCCCCGGCTTCCGGTTCGATGGCCGCCTCCGCCTCAACCGGTGGTGGCTCTTCCGCTTGTTCCGGCGCTGCCTCGGCTGCCTCCGCTTCTGGCACTGCTGACAGCTCCGCCAGCCAGTCCGGCAGATCCGCCAGTGCCGCAACCTCGCCTTCCGGCTCTTCCGTTTCCACTGCCCCCCGCAACTCGCTCAGCCAGTCCGTGGCTGGAGCCGCTGCCTCTGTTGCTTCTTCTGTCCCGGCTTCCGGTTCGATGGCCGCCTCCGCCTCAACCGGTGGTGGCTCTTCTGCTTGTTCCGGCGCTGCTTCGGCTGCCAGTGTTTCGGTTGCCTTCGCTTCCGGCACAGGGGGGTGAGGTTCTTCGGCAGAGGTTTCCGCATCAACCTGTGGCAAGCCATCTTCCAATGTAGACGCATCCAACGTTTCAATTTCAGTCAGGCCGGCCATCCAATCCGGCACATCCGGCGCAAATTCGGTCTCTGCCGAGGGAAGTTCCTGTTCCCCGGCTGAAGGTTGATCCGTCAACCAGTCTGGCGTTTCGCCAAAGTCGGCAACTGGCGGCTCGGCTTCCGGCTCTTCCGGCTCTTGTTGCGCAACCGCTTCCGAGGCTGTCCCTTCACCACCTCCCCGTGCCCCCGAGCCTCCTTA
>CAYPUV010000221.1:0-6478 GCA_964413895.1 uncultured Anaerolineaceae bacterium | reverse complement strand
ACCGTTTCATCCACTTTTTGATGAAACCGCTGCTAATTGCACAAATGTTACGCTAAAAGAACGACAACCAGCCACTCATTAACGTGGAACAGATCGGGCAGATAAGTGTTGCCCAAATTGGCGATGCCGGAGATGAGCGGGAAAACACTGCCGTAAGTTACACCAAAGATGATAGCGCCAACTACAAAACCGAGCATGCCAGCAATGAGATAGTCCAGGTTGCCTTGACCGCCACCGGCGGCGCAGGTACCCGGTCAAAAGCCCGCCCAGGCCATTCCAACGCCGAAGATCAACCCGCCAACAAGATTGCCGACGATGTACGTTGGTGTTGTGCCGGTGAGCGTTACCAGTCCCAGGTCTCGAAGCAGGTAAATGCCAACCGCACCTACCACAATAGAGGTGAGCATAAATTTTAGTACAGTTGTATCGGTAAAGCGGAAAATATTTACAATTCGATTATATTGGGTCATGCGTGATTTTTGCAGTATCCAGCCAAAAATCAGGCCGACCACCAATGCTGAAATCATTGCTTGCATTTTAGAACCTCTTTCCGTAAAGAATCCAGGTTGTAATGATGCCGGAAACGAACATACCGATGATAAACAGGAACGCTGCAGGAGCCAGTTGTACGCCGCCAGAAATCGCCAATCCGCTGGTGCACCCCCCGGCAATGCCGGCCCCGTATTCAATTAACACCGCACCGAGGAAGAGAGCAACCCATCGTTTTACCACGCTGGGGCCAAATACCTTTATCCACTGGTCATCGGAGACCATACGAGGTTTGAAAGTGCCGGAAACCAGGCCAGAGAGCATTGCCCCCAGGAAAATCCCAATTAACATCATTACACCGATGCTGAACCCGGCGGGCATAACGTAGTTCCAGTACATGTTTTTTGCCTCCGCTGGCGCAACAACCTGCATTATAGATCCGGCAATATTTTCAAATGAACCGGATGCGCCAAAAAGACGGTCGGTAAAGAGTAAGGCGAAGATGCTCAATAAGCCTAGCAATGCTCCCGCAGTATATGGCGACCACACTGGTGCTCTAAGCCAATCAACGAATTTTTTCATGGTTGTTTCTCCTATTTGTTGCCAGCGATTGTTACTTCATTTCTTTGAGTAACTTCAACATCAGGTCTCGTTCCTGGTCGTCCATGCCTTCAATGGCTTTTGCCAGTTTCAGATCTAGTTTGCTGACGGCGTGAACCAGTTTGGGGCCTTGTTCATCGTTCAAGATTTTCAAGAGTTCATCTAATAGCGCGCTGTCGCTGTTTACCAGCTTGGACCACAATTCATTAAGTTGAGGATGACGCCGCAAGGCAACGTTGAGTTCTGTGAGGGTCACGGCCGGATTGGCAGCAAGTTGCACGGGTTGACCATCTGAAATGGCAATGGCATCGCCCACCACCTGGACATTGTTTGTGAACCAACTGGCAATTGTCTTACCCCAGTCTTCCCAGTTCCACACTGTTGCCAGGAAGGCGACTGCAATTGCTACAATGAGCATCAGAGTAATAACATTGCCCCAATTGCCAATTAGTAGCGGATGTGGTGCTGTGGCTTCGGTGTAAAGTAAATTGTAGTCAATTTCCTCCCCACCCAACGGCGGCGTGACACTGCTGCTGCAATTTGTGTCACTGCCAGGAGTGGCGGCTGTTGCACCGCTGACACCATTATTGCTGCCAGTATTGGTGGTGCTGCCTCCGCCGCCGGCGCTCAGGTCAATCCCCAAAATGGAGGCATATTTGTTGGCTCGTTCTTGCAAGTCTTGCGGGTGGCAACTTTGACAACTGGCAGCCACGTCGTCCATGGGGTCAACCAACCCCTGGTGAGCGCCATCTTTGTCGGTGGCTTGCACGTTGCCGGCATGGCAAAATTCGCAAAAGTCGCCAAACGCATGTTGGGTATGCCAATCGCCTTTGGTATTAACCGGATCGGCCCCCTGGGTTTCGTGGCAGGTTTTGCAAGAAGAAGCCGATGACCCGCACTGGGCGGCGGCAGGTTGGGGAAGCGCCAATACTATCCCGACCATCAGTAGTACCGCACCAACCAAAAACAAAGGAAGGGGTTTAAAAAATTTTAGTTTCATAGTATCACCGTATCATCGTTTTCATTGAATTTTCTAAAGATTTAGCTAGGCTTTTGTGCTCGGCTAAAATTTTATTCAAGACGGTACGCATGGTCTCCATCGCTTCCAGTACGCGAGCATCAGAAAGGCTGTAAAATATATAAGAGCCTGCGCGGCGCGTGTTCACTAGATTACGCTCCCTTAATAATTTAAGGTGACGGGAAACTGTTGCTTGTGGTACGCCAAGCGCTTCAACTAATTGACTGACCGACTTTTCCCCGTCGCCTAATTCATACAAGAGGGCAATACGGGTTGGCTCAGCGATTGCCTGACAGAGCATCGCATGCATCATGCGTAATTCGGTTTCTTGCGGTTTTTTCATCATTATCTCTTGTGTTGTTCCCCTCAATGTTATATTCGCTTATCCGAATATGCGTGTTCGTGAAAAGTATAACATAAGTACCAGGTGATAATAGTGACATTTGTCACTAAAAATAGTGATTTATTTCACCGTGTATTTATGCACAAAAGCGTAAAAAATTATCACGTGCGGGTTTTGAGTGAAGAATTATCGTTTAGCTATTGATGCAATGTCTCATCTGTATTGTGTGCATTACAGGCATAATATGCATTGTAAGCAAGGGGTGACATTTGTCACAAAAGAATGTGACTAATATCACTATTGCTGTTGATGCGAATGCGCTACAATGGGAGCGTAAGTAGTTAGATATTTCACAAGCGAGGCGAGCAATGGGAGAAATGTTAACGGCAAGAGATGTTCAAGCGTTGCTTCAAGTAGATCGCTCCACCGTTTATCGGATGGCAGAGGCGAAACAACTCCCTGCGGTGAAGGTGGGCCGGCAATGGCGATTTCCCGCCGACCAGGTGGAAGATTGGTTGAACAACCAAGCTTCTCGCAGTGGCGTCGCCGCGCAATTCCGTGCGGATACTTCTGCGGAAGATATGGTGGCGTTGTTGCCAATGCAGTGTGTCCAGCTCATTCAAGACACATTTGCTGATGCGTTGGGGGTTATGATTGTGGTTACAGATATGGCGGGGCATCCGATTACTGAGGTAAGCAAACCGTGCGGCCCTTTCAAGGCGATCAGCCAAATTCCTAATGCCCTGGAAAAATGCATTGAAGATTGGGCACATTTGGGTGAAATTATCGATCTGGAACCGAGATTCATCCGTAGTCACCTGGGTCTGTTGGGTACACGCGGCTTGATCAGGGTTGGCACAGAGTTAAAAGGTATGGTTGTTGTTGGCGGGGTGGCTCCCGACGACTGGCCGCCTGAGCCCAAGAACGTGGCCGAAATAGCGGCTCAATTTAATGTTCCGCCCGAAACGTTCGATCCCCACCTGACCGAAGTTTTTTACCTGAATGAATCACAGAAAATGTTGATCCTGACAACGGTGCAACGGCTGGCCAATATTATGGCACACATTATTATGGAACGGCGTGACCTGGTTGGCAAATTAAACGCTATTGCCGTAATTGTTAATCAATAATTGTATCTGTTCGTCCCCTCGCTTGCGGGGGAGAGATAAAGCGTTACCAATAATCTTTTACAATCTTTTATTGACTGAGGAGACTCAAATGAAAAAACTCTTAATTCTAGGTGCTGGTACTGCTGGCACAATGGTAGCCAATAAATTGCATCGGGCACTAGACCCCGATGAATGGAAGATTACCATTGTAGACCAAAATGAAACTCACTACTATCAACCCGGCTTTCTGTTTATCCCGTTTGGCATTTATGGTAAAACGGATGTTATCAAACCTAAACGCAACTTCATCCCGGCAGGCGTAGAAATGGTCGTCTCGGAAATTGTGATGATTGAGCCGGAAAATAACCGCGTTAAAATTGCAAAAGGCAATCGCTATTTGAATTATGATTTTCTTGTGATTGCCACAGGAACGCACCCGCATCCCGAAGAGACGCCGGGGTTGCACGATGGTGAGTGGCGAAAATCAATCTTCGATTTTTACACCATCGATGGCGCAATGGCGTTGGCAAAGCATCTTCGCGGTTGGCAAGGTGGCAAACTGGTGCTGAATATTGTGGACTTGCCCTACAAATGTCCGGTGGCCCCCCTGGAATTCATCTTCCTGGCCGACTGGTTCTTTCAGGAGAAAGAGTTGCGCGATGCTGTAGACTTAACGCTGGTGACGCCTCTCCCCGGCGCCTTTACCAAACCTCGCGCATCCAAATTACTCGGTAATATTTTAGAAGAAAAGAATATCAAGGTCGTCCCTGATTTCAATATTGAACATGTAGACCCGGACGCCAAACGCATTATTTCTTACGAGGAAGAAGAAGTTCCCTATGACCTGTTGATTACTGTGCCGGTAAATATGGGCGCTCCGGTGATCGGCAAATCTGGGCTGGGCGATGAACTCAACTACGTTCCTGTTAATAAACACAACTTCCTTTCCACCCAGTTTGATAACATCTTTGCTCTGGGTGATGCTGCTAATTTGCCCACTTCTAAAGCCGGCTCTGTGGCCCACTTTGCCGTAGATGTTTTCACGGACAACTTCTTGCGTTATATTGACGGCTTGGAAATGCTAGGGAAATTCGATGGACACGCCAACTGCTACATCGAATCTGGCTTTGGCAAAGGCATTCTGATTGATTTCAATTACGATGTGGAACCCCTGCCCGGCAAATTCCCGCTGCCTGGCATTGGCCCCTTCTCGCTGCTGCAAGAATCTGAAATGAACCATTGGGGTAAAATGATGTTCCGCTGGATGTACTGGAACATTCTACTGAAAGGGAAAGAAATGCCCATCACCGCCCAAATGACTATGGCCGGCAAGTGGCAATAGGAGAGGGACTATGGATGCATTGGCAGTGGAAAACACAACCCTGAAAGAGCTGAATCGGAAAATTTATTATCTCACTGAGCAAATGGCTTTTGTCACCGCAGAGGTCTTGCAACAAAAACAGCGTCGTCTGGAATGGGACGAATTGAAGAACGATGCCACCCCCATTTTCCACGATATTTTCCGAATTTCAGTGGAACAACTGGACGAAGTTGAAAGTTACGTTCAATTTGAAGACATCCTTCATCTATTCAAACGATTATTGCGCAATACCCGCAATCTTGAGCAAATGCTAGACCAGCTTGAGAGCGTAATGGAATTGTGGCAAGACCTCAACCCCCTTTCTCAAGATGCCTTCCTGGTATTGATGGAGCGCCTGGACGAAATGGAACGCAAAGGTTACTTTGCCTTCTTGCAAGGGGGAATGCAGATTCTGGACAACATCGTTACCTCCTTTGATAAAGAAGACGTTAGGCTATTGGGTGAAAATGTGGTGCTTATTTTGCAAACTATCAAAGAAATGACCCAGCCTGACATTATGAAAATGTTGCGTTCCACGGTTCATGCGGCAAAAGAAGAAGAACCGGTAGACACATCGTTGCTCGGCATTGTTCGCCAGCTTAACGACCCGGCTGTAAAACGAGGATTAGCCAAAACACTCAATGTACTCAAAACCGTGGCAGATACCTAAAACGTAAATGTGAAACCCAAAACCAACCCTATCTAAAATTAAGGAGTATTAAAAATGTCAGTTAAAGAAATTAATGGAAGAACCGTAGAGGTGGACGCTGAAGGCTTTATGGTTAACCCCGATGATTGGAATAAGGATATTGCGGTGGCATTGGCCAAAGAAATTGGCATCGAACTCACCGACCGTCATTGGAAAGTGATTGAATTTTGCCGCTCCGATTTCCAGGCGCAAGGTACGCCGCCTACATTGCGCCGTATTACCAAAGTTGGTGGTGTTCCAACCAAAGAACTCTATAAACTTTTCCCCAAGGGCCCGGCGAAAAAAGTTGCCAAAATATCTGGCCTGGGTAAACCGACGGGCTGTATCTAATTCATACTTAATGCAAAAGTAAGCGAGAGACGCGGGAAATACGATACATTGTGGAAGCGCAACGTAGTGACAGAGCACTGCTCTGTCACTACATCCAAACTACTTCACCCGAATAAGGAGAGAAAAATGTCTGAGGAAAATGGTGATCGCAAACTGTGTATTATCTGTTCAAAAGGCACCATCGATATGGCGTACCCGGGGATGGTGCTGGCCAACGCCGCACTGATGGAAGGCATCGACGTGACGATGTTCTTTACTTTCTGGGGCTTGGATATGATCACCAAAAAGAAAATGACCAAACTGAAAGCCACCCCGTTGGGCAATCCCAGTATGGGCATGCCAAATATCATCGGCGTGTTGCCGGGTGTCACCGCGATGGCTTCCAGTATGATGAAGAAAGAAATTGCCAAACTCGATTTTCCGCCAGTTGACGAATTTTTGGAAATGATTCACGATGCGGGCGGTAAAATGTACGCTTGCAAAATGAGTATGGATATGATGAAATTAACCAAAGATGATC
>CAYPUV010000220.1:0-6521 GCA_964413895.1 uncultured Anaerolineaceae bacterium | reverse complement strand
GGGGGGAAATAGGGGGGATGGGGGAAAAGCAACGATTTTTTGAAACCTTAAAATTTACTTTGCAACAGCCATGGGGGCCCAATTTTGTTGGTTGTCTCCTGACAGGCAAATGTGATATACTGGAAGAACCACATAAAAACGATAAGAACAAGCTGTGAGGTGAATAGTGACTGTTCATGCAATGGCGATGGTGAAGTGGAAGGTCTTTCGACCGGGAGCTGGAAGCGAACTGTTTACACGCAGTTATTTTTATGCGTCCAGACAAAAACGGTTGGTGAATCTGGTGGGTGATGGGGGAACCCTCTGGCTGGTTACCAGTCGCCGCAAAAAAGGCGAGCCACGCCGCTATCATCTGGCGTATAAGTTGGTGAACTGCATTGCTGCGCCGCCGTGGGAAGAGAAGGCCGAAGCGTTTGGCCGTTTTATGGTCCGTGCCAGAGATTGGGACCACTCGGTTCATTTTCCCTACAATGATGCAACCGATACTTTGTTGCGGGTGCGCTTCACCACCGGAAAGCCTGTTACAGACCCGTCAAAAATTGGGGTGCGATTGTTGAGTATCCCCCAGCTTACGTCAGATAGCATCGACTTGCTGGAGCGGTTTCAGCAAAAAATATTTTCCGAACGTACCGTTTTTATCAGTTACGCCCACAAAAACAGGCGCGTTGCGCTGCGCATGGAACAGGAATTAGAAACTCGAAATATTCACGTGTGGCGCGATGAAACGTCACTGCGGGCCGGCGATGCCTGGGAAGCGGCCCTGGCCCGGGCTACGCGCAGCGCCGATGCCGTGCTGGTATTGGTCAGCCCTGCGGCGGCGCAATCACATTGGGTGCGGCGCGAGGTAGCGTGGGCCGTCGCAGAATGGACTGCCGATGGTGGCTTGGTGAAGCGCGTTATCCCGCTGGTGTTGCCCGCCGGTGGCTGGGATGATTTTTCACAATTGCATCCGTTTCAGCGCGTGCTGTACCCCCGCCGACCCGATGCCGCTTTTTTTGATTATCTGGCCACAGAAATTGCCAGCGCGCCTCACCAATAATCTTAAACCCCGTTATTTTCTAAAAACCAGGCGATTGTTTTGGGAATCCCTTCTGTAACGTCTACCTTCGGTTCCCATCCCAACAGTCGTCTGGCCTTGTCTGGACGGTAGTCTGCCCCTTTGCTGAATTTGTAAAAGTAGTCTGGTTGCAAAAAGATGTCTTTTGCCAACAAACGCAAAACGGCATTGTTGATGATCAGGCCGATTTTTGTGAGCCGTAGAGGAATGGGGAAATAAAGGGGATGGACACCCAAACTGTCGGCGACCAGGTGTAAAATTTCTTTGTGAGACACAAATCGCGGGCCGGCAACCAGAAATCGCTCCCCGATGGCGGCTTCTGTTGCATCGGCAGCTTCCAGCAGACCAACTACATCGGTTACGTAAACCAGATTCATTCGCCCGCGACCGTAGTCCAGCAGCGGAGCCAGGCGCATTTTCACCAACTTAAAGGCGTCGCCAATGCCCACGCGGGCGCGCGGACCGTAAATCACCGGCGGTTCAATGGAAACTACCGCCAGACCGTGTTCGCGGCGGGCGGCGAAAACAATTTCTTGTTGGGCGAATTTCGATGCACCATAGGGATTGGAAGGGATTTGCGGCGTCTCTTCAGTGACGATGCCGCCGGGGGTGATGCCGTCACCGTAGGTGGACACGGAACTGATGAGCGTGAAACGCTGTACGTTTTCTGCTACCGCAGCGGCCACCAGCGAGCGCGTTCCCTCTACATTAACGCGTTGGTAAACTTCGTTGGGAATATTGGGGCCGATCACTGAGGCAACATGAACAATGTGTGTTGCCCCTTTCACGGCTGCTTGCAGGCTGGCGGGGTCGGTCATTGTGCCGTACACCAGGGTAGCTTTGCCTGCATTAAGGTGTGGTTGCAGCCAGCTAAGGTTGCTGGTGTGGCGCACCATTGCGCGCACGGGGATGCCGCGCCGCACGTAAGAATCAACAATGTAGCTGCCGAGAAATCCCGACGCACCGGTGACCAGGACAGTTGCGTTAGCGACAGTCATCAGCTTTGACTACCGGGCATGGATTGCCAGTGCGTTTGCCTGGTCATCGGCGTGGTAGCTGCTGCGCACCAGCGGGCCTGATTCTACCCAGTTGAAGCCCAATTCCATTCCGATGTTATGATATTCTTGAAATTCGTCGGGATGCACATAGCGATACACCGGCAAATGCTGGCGGGTGGGGCGCAAATATTGCCCGATGGTCATAATATCCACGTCAATTGTGCGCAGGTCTTGCATCAGTTGAACAACTTCGTCTTTGGTTTCGCCCAGGCCGACCATAATGCCGGTTTTGGTAACCGCCTGTGGATCAATTTCTTTGGCCCAGGCCAGTACATTCAGGCTGCGCCGATAATTTGCCTGCGGGCGCACGGTGCGATACAGACGCGGCACGGTTTCGGTGTTGTGGTTGAGAATGGAGGGGCGCGCAGCCATTACAATTTTTAGCGCGTTGCGGTCACCTTTAAAATCGGGGATGAGAACTTCGGTGCTGCAGGTGGGGAGCCGTTTGCGTATTTCTTCGATGGTGTGGGCGAAGATGTGCGCGCCGCCGTCGGGAAGTTCGTCGCGGTTGACGGAGGTGAGTACACAATGTTTCAGGTTCATTGTGCTGACGGTTTCAGCCACGCGGCGAGGTTCATCTTCATCCAGCGGGAGGGGACGCCCGGTTTTTATGTGGCAAAAACTGCAACTGCGGGTACAAATGTCGCCCATTAGCAAAAAGGTGGCTGTGCCGCGGCTCCAGCATTCGCCCAGGTTGGGGCACATCGCCTCTTCGCAAACGGTGTGCAAGGTTTGCGAGCGCATCATATGTTTAATGTGATGATAGGTTTGTCCGGCGGGTAGTTTTACTTTTAACCACGCTGGTTTGCGCCGGGGGAGTTCAGGTTGAATATCGATTTCTTGTGTTTTGATTAATGCGGACATATCTTTCCTCTGAAAATAAATGTGTTCTGTCACTGCGAGCGATAGCGAAGCAGTCTCCACGCCTCGAAGCCGGAGATCCCTGCGCTACGCTCGGAATGACATTTTCATCCTCGTTGCCGTCCCGCCAGGGACTGTCCGACTCCCTTGAAAATAGAATTGAGAGGCGGGGGAACCGGGGGGTGTCTCCCCGAAGTCCCCCTGTTTTCATTGCCGGTGGTGTGCCGCAGGCTCATGAAAACTCCTCTTTGAGAACAATGGTTCATCCAATGATGGCAGTTTCAAACGTTGTCAGGGCTTCTTCTAAATTCCAAATGACATTGGGAACATCTGGCCTGGCGATTTCTAATCCATCCAGTGCCCGATCCAAAATAGAGTGCAGCGGACTTTCGGCGTTGTAATTGAGGCGCACTTTGGCAATGCGCAACCGGCGAACAGCTTCGGAAATTGCAGGGGGCGTTTGGTACAGCTTGTCGATCGCGGAGTAGATTAAGTCAAGCAATTTGTCTGGCACGGTTTCAGCGTTTGTGGGGGGCGGCGGGGTGAGTGACGGTGCCACTGGTTGCGCGACGGTGATTGTTTTTTGATTCAGTGACGTAAAATACACCCGCCCCGACGGCAAAGAAGGTGCCACTGGTTGCGCGACGGTGATTGTTTTTTGATGCAGCTTGTCACCGTAACTGGCTTCCATTGCGGCCACAGCGCCGTTAAAAAAAACGTAGACACACTGGTTCCACAGCACAGTATTTACCGCGTCGAAAATATCATCGGGGTGGGGGCTGTGTGCAACAAGTTTGCCGTGGGTGGGGGTGAGGTCATCATCCTCTTCCGGGGGGACGATGAACGCCAGCCATTCGTTGGGGAAAAGTTGCGCGAGTTCCTCGATCAAAGGCAACCGTTCGGCATCGCTCATTGAAGTGTATGAGCAGTCGCAATCACAATCATCATCGCATTGGCCGGGGGTTTGACAGCCAGAGCGTTTGGTAAACGGTTCAGCGTACCAGTTTTCTTCTGTGGGCACAATACACCTGCAAAAAACCGGAATAAAAAACAGGCGAATACAAAGGCTAGATGCCTGCGTTCCGGTGGAATAATCTTGCTTAGGAGGTTATTATACGGTTGAGGGGAGCGAACGTCAAAGGAAGAGGGATGGTAAAAACGGGGGAACAAACACTTTCCCGGAAGTCACAAACTTCCGGGAAAGTGCGCGCACTATTGCGCTACCAGTTTCACTGCATCGAAGGCTATTTGCCGGCTGGCGTAGTATTCGCGAGTATTGTCGTATGCCAGTATGAATTCTTTGCCGTTGTTATTCCCATTGAAAGTATAGGTTCCGAGGCTGACCCATTCATTGCTGTATCGCGCCTGATTGATCTTTACGTCGTGTCGCTGTCCATTGTGCAAAATACGGTAGCGAATATTGGTTGTGGTAGCGTTGGTGGCTGGAATGAACACGAATACTTCGTACCGACCACCTTGAGCGAAGGTGGGTGTCCATTTGCCATAGTTTTCGGGGTAGAAAACGGTATTCTTGGTCCAGAAGAAGCTTGATTTTTGACCGCCTGGAGCCACGTGCCGGTAGATAAGCGGCCCACCCCACGTAAAGTTCTCATCTAAATTGTCAATGAACAAGGTTGCGCTGGGTGTGGGGCCGGGGCCAGGGCCAGGGGTTTCCAGGTGCCACTGGAGTTTAGCCACAGCAAAGCCGGTGGCTTCAAAATAAGCCACTTGCACGCGGTGAGACCCGGCGCTGAGTTCTTTTGTGGCGGTGTAAGTGGTTGGCGATTGCTCGTGCCATTCATTAATGATCAAATCACCATCCACCCACACGCGCACGCCGTCATCCACCGTAACGGTGAAACGCTCTGTCCCGGCCAGAAATTCAATATTGCTTGTCCAACGCACAGAAAAATTATCGGCGGGCAGGCCGTCCAGCGGTGCACCTGTTCCCCAATCGTAGTCTATGCCGGGTTCTTGTTGGGTTTTTGCCGGGTTGCCAGATAAATCACGGTTGTTAAAGTATTCGGCTGTCCAGGTGACGGTTTGGCTGGTGTTGTCTGCGGTGACCAATTGCCAATTGAGTTTGGCTACGGCAAGGCCACCAGCTTCAAAGTATGCCATCTGGATGTGGTGAACACCTTTGCTGAGATATGTTTGCGTGGTAAAAGTGGTTTCAGCCTGTTCTTGCCATTGGTCTATGATGAGGTTGCCGTCAACCCATAGCCGCACGCCGTCATCTACGGTAACGGAGAAGGCGTAGACCCCTGCTTCAAATTCGGCGCTGCCCGTCCAGCGCACAGAGAAGTTGTCGGCGGGCAGGCCGCTCATTGGAGCTTGAGCGCCCCAGTTGTGGTTGATGCCAACTTCGTGCGCGGTTTTTTGGGGTGTTCCTTCTAAAAAAGGATTGTTGTAGTATTGCACAAACCAGTTGATGGACGCAGGTGAATCTGCCAGCGCGATTGTGCCTGGTAAAGTGAATGCCAGCAACAGCGCTCCGACAATAAGTGTGAATTTTACTGCTTTCATGGTGTCGTCCTTCCATAAACTACAAAGGGGGGCGTTATGAAGTTTGGCGACGTTTCTGGTTAATGAAGGCGCCTCCCACCAAAAGCAATATTAAAACAACGCTGCCACCCAGCGCAATGGCGCTGACATTGGATGATTGTTGCGCTTGTCCTGTTTCTGGCAGAGGGATGCCTTCGCTATCCACCGGAACGAGGCGCACTGCGTCAATATCGTAGTTGCCTTCATGATTATCGGCCCATTTTTTCCAGGCACGCACAAAAATAGTGACTGAATCACCGGTGGCGGTGAAGGTGGCTTCCAGTGTTCCCAGCTCGTAGGCGCTGCCGTTGGCGGGGCCGGTGCGCGGCTGCTCGTCCCAGGGAAGTTCCACCCAATCGGTTACAGTCTGCCAGTCGGTGTTGCCAGTTTGATCAATGGCGTACTGCAGGCGATAGCCATAGTTGGATGCATCAATGCTGCCCTCATCGGAGCGCACCAACCCTTTGAAGCTGAGCTGATAATCTTGCCCCGGCACAACCGTCACTGTTTGATAAATACCGGCATACGAATCATTGGCAGTGGCATCAATCAGTTCCAGCAATTGGGCGTGTTCTCCTTCGGCAACGACCAGTTTCCAGGTATCATCGTAAAAACCGGCCTTTGCCTTGCCATTTTGGAAGTACCCCCACTCGTTGGCAACGCCCAGGCCTTCTACAAAACCTCCTTCAAAGTCGCCGTTTTGAATGAGGTTGGGATCCTGTGCCAATGCCAATGTGGTTGCGAACGCCATCAGCAAAATAATAACCAGGCCGATTATGAGCATCCGGTGGGAAAATTTATGATTCATCGTGTCCCCCTTTTTAGGTTAATGATATTATGTCACCTTACTATTTTACGATAAAAATGAAAGAACGTCAACCCGCAAGCGGAACATGGGCACGGCTGTTGCAAAGTCAATTTTAAGGTTTCAAAAAATCGTTGTTTTTCCCCCTCGCTCACCCCTTTTTGTTCCCCCTCCCCCAAATTTGGGGGAGGGGGTT
>CAYPUV010000219.1:0-6528 GCA_964413895.1 uncultured Anaerolineaceae bacterium | reverse complement strand
AGGGGGAAAAATTACAACTGACCATATCTTGAATTTGTCAAATTTCAAACTGCGTAACGTCAGTTATAATTTCTAATTTCATCTGCGAAAATTCGTGCCCAAATTTAAACTATCCGGTAGATGGAGTGATAACATTTGGTTTCTCTCAGTGTATTTCTGTGTTTTCTCCGCGAAACTCTGTGTAACTGAATAGATACAAACTGAAAACTATTTGCTATCTCGGAACCACCAAATTGTGCAATGCCTGCTCCTGCATCTCTTTCAGCAGCGGGCAGGTTTCGCCATCAAGACTGCACGTGGCGCAGGTGACGCTTTCGTCGGTGGCGCAGGTTGCCCCCTCGGCGATGGTGACGGTCGGCGTTTCGGCTTCGATGGCGGCGACAATTTCCGGATCCGGTTCCTGATTTTTGGCATGACTGACGAAAAAGTGCAGCCGGTTGACGAAATTCACTTCACTCACCCCCGCATCCACATCGAGAAACAGCAGGTTCAAATCGGGATGTTCCTCTTTCATCCGCTTTTCCACCCCTTTGGCGACCACATGGTTGGCGATACAGCCAAACGGTTGCAGACAGAGCACGTTCGGAATGCCATCTTCAATCATGCTGTTGATTTCGCCGGGGATGAGCCAGCCTTCGCCGTATTGATGGGTGAGCCGCACAATCTCTTTCGCTTTGCCGGCAATGTGTTCGATGGTGTGCATCGGGCGGTGATAGTGGGAATCTTGCAGCACACCGTCCACCTCATCCAAAAATGATTGCGCCACTTTTTGCGTCACTTTCGACAGGAACCACATCACATCGGGGCGTTTCAGGTGCTCTTTCACATCCGTTTCCGCGCTGATGGGCCACGCGGCGAAAAATTCCATCAATGATGGCGACACCACTTCCAGCCCCTGCTCCATCAGCCATTCTGCCACGCGGTTGTTGGCGAAAGAGTTGTATTTGGCGTAAATTTCGCCGATGACGCCGACTTTGGGGTAGGTGAGATTTTTGACCGGGATGGCGTTAAAATCTTTCACCGCGCGGCGGATGGTATCCAGCACGATGTCCCGTTTCAGCACCATACCGCCGTTTTCGACCGTGTTTGCCAGCAGTGCCATATATTTGTCGGCAACTTTCAGCGCGTCGCCTTTGTTAATTTCGCGGATGGCGGTGGCATAATACATCTCCGAAATGGCATCGGCAAAAACAATGCTCAACACGGCGTGATACGAGTATTTTTTGATGTCGAATTTGAAGCCCGGTTGCTCGTTGAGCGCTTTCAGTCCGGCGGTCAGCGAGATAATCGGCGTGTCGTAAAATCCCGCCGACGCCAGCGCCCGCCGCAACAGCGACAGATAACTCGACGCGCGGCACTGCCCGCCCGTTTGGGTAATGCCGACTACTACATCTTTCGGGTCGTATTTTCCCGATTGCAGGGCTTTTATCAAATCGCCGATGATGACGATGGCGGGATAGCAAATTTCGTTGTTGGTGTATTTCAGCCCCGTTTCGGCGGTGTCGCGGTCGGGCGGGGGAAGCATATCCACTTTATAGCCCATATCCAAAATGGGGCGAACCAGCGGCGCGGTGTAAAAATACGAGAATTGCGGCGCGAGAATCACTTTGTCGCGGTCTTCTTTTTGGTACACCCGCACCGACTTTCGCGGCGTGTAGGTTCGTTTTTCGTGCCGCCGTTTCTGCTGTACCGATTCAATCATTGAGCGCAGCCGCAGCCGCACCGAGCCGGTACTCTCAATTTCATCAATGCGGATGACCGTGTGCCCCATCCCGTATTCGGTGGCGAGACTGTGCACCTCATCCACGGTGATGGCGTCCGGTCCGCAGCCGAAAGAATTCAGTTGCACCACTTCCACGTTTTCGTGCTGCCCTGCCCAGCGCATGGCGTGATAATAGCGGTTGGGATATTCCCACTGGGTGAGCACGTGCGGGTCGTTCAGCATGGCGTCGCGGTCAATGTGCAGCGCGTCTTCGGTGATGACATCCACCCCGAAATCGGTGAGCACGCTCGGCACGCCGTGATTGATGAGCGGGTCAACGTGATACGGTCGCCCCAGCAGCAGAATGACCAGCCGGTCTTCCGCCTCGGCGCGCGCCAAAATTTTGTCTCCTTCGGCGCGGACGGCATCTTTATATGCCTGCTGTGCCGCCAGCGCGTGCTTGTAGGCGCGGTTGATGGTTTTTTTGTCGATTCCCAATCCGGTCAGATATTCCGTGACGATTTTTTTGAGCAACTTTTTGTCGCGGAAGGTGACGGCGGGGGTGTCCAGCGGCACGCCGAAATTCTTTTCGGGATTGATGGCGCTGCGAATTACATCGGGATAACCGGAGACAATCGGGCAGTTGAAACTGTTCAGCGCGTCTTTGAATTCCTGCTGCTCGAACATCACCATCGGGTAGAAAATGCGGTCAACCTTTTTGTCAATCAGATTGTAAATGTGCCCGTGCGTGATTTTGGCGGGATAGCAGATATTTTCGGACATAATTGTGCCTGCGCCGCGCGCATATATTTCGCCGGTGGACGGGTCGGAAAGTTGCACCCGAATGCCGCTTTCGGTGAACAGCGTGTGCCAAAAGGGATAATTTTCGTACATATTCAGCGAGCGCGGAATGCCGAGCGTCAGCCGCGCGGGGGTGGCGGGTTCGGGGTTGCGGTTGAACAGCAGCCGGTATTTGAATTCGGTCAGGTCGGTGCCTTTTTCCACCTTTTTGCCGCTGTTTGAGAAAATTCGCTCGCAGCGGTTGCCGGTGTAAAAAACGCGCTTGTTCGGGAATTGCAGTTTGGTCACCGTGCAGCGATTTTCGCAGCCGTGGCAGTGGATGGTGTATTTTTTGTAATCGCCCGCATTGTCAATGGCATCCAACCCGATGAAACTGGTTTGCGGGTCGCGGGTATCCAGATATTCATCGCGTCCGGTCAGCGCCGCGCCATACGCCCCCATCAACTCGGAAATATCGGGGCAGAGCACGGGTTTTTCCAGCAGGGTTTCCATCGCTTTGTGCACGGCGGGGTTGCGGAACGTGCCGCCCTGCACCAAAATATGGTCGCCCAGCACATCGGTGTTGGTGATTTTCAGCACTTTGTGCAGGGCATTTTTGATGACCGAATATGCCAGCCCGGCGGAAATATCGTTCACGCTGGCGCCCTCGCGCAGCGATTGTTTCACTTTCGAGTTCATAAAAACCGTGCAGCGCGTGCCCAAATCGCTGGGCGATTGCGCGGTGGTCGCTTTGGCGGCGAAATCTGCCACGCTGTACCCCATCGAGCGGGCAAAGGTTTCGATGAACGAGCCGCAGCCGGATGAGCAGGCTTCGTTCAGTTCGATATTCTGAATGTGCCCGTCTTGCACGTAAATGGCTTTCATATCCTGCCCGCCGATGTCCAAAATGAAGGACACATCGGGGTCGAATGCGCGGGCGGCGCGGAAGTGTGCCAGCGTTTCCACCATGCCCAAATCGAACCCGAACACGGCGTGAATCAGGTCTTCGCCGTACCCCGTGACCACCGTGCGAGTAATGTGCGGCGGATTTTCGCGCCGGTGGAACAGGTCGCGGATTTTTGCCAGCCCGGCTTTCACCGCGCCGATGGCGTCGCCGTTGTTGCCGGTGTAATGGCTGAACAGCACCCGCCCATCCACATCGGTCAGCACCAGTTTGGTGGTGGTGGAACCGGAATCCACGCCGAGAAAAACGGGTTCGCCATCCGCGTCCGAAATGTCGGCGTGGGGGGCTTTGTTTTGATTGCGGGTGAATTCCCAGCGTTCAAAATCTTCTTTCGATTTGAAGAGCGGGTCGAGCCGGTTTTCGCCGGTGAAAACGTGGATGGGGGGATTGTCCAGCCGTTCAATCAGGTCGGAGATGGTGGTGTGCAGCGATGTGTCGTTCGCCGACAGCGCTGCGCCCATCGCGGGCAAAAGTTCGCTGTGCTCGGCGCGGAGAATGCTGTCGTCGCCGAGTTTTAGCACATCCATGAACGCCGAGCGCAGGGCAGGTAAAAAGGTCAGCGGACCGCCGCACATCAGCAATTTGGGGGTGGGGTTGTTGCCGCGCGACAGGGTGGCGACCACTTGCAGCGCCACCGCGTGGAAAATGGAGGCGGCAATATCTTCGTGCGAAATTTGGCGGCTGAGCAGGTTCTGCACATCGGTTTTGGCGAACACGCCGCAACGGGAGGCGATGGGGTACACTTTTTCGTGTTTCTGCGCCAACTCGCCCAGTTTTGCCACCGGAATGTTCAGCAGGGTTGCCATCTGGTCGATGAATGCGCCCGTGCCGCCCGCGCACGAGCCGTTCATCCGAATATCGGGCACGCCTTCTGCGTGGAAGAAGATCATTTTGGCGTCTTCCCCGCCGATGTCAATCAGGGTTTTCACGTCGGGGTATAACCGTTTCACCACCTCTGCGGACGAAACCACTTCCTGAATAAAGGGGATTTCGTACATTTCGCTGACGCCCATCCCCGCCGAGCCGGTGATTTGCAGTTGCAGGGGGATGTCGCCCAGTTGTGCGCGGACTTCGTTCAGCGCGGCAAGCAGGGTGTTGATGGTTTCGGCGTTGTGGCGGCGGTAGGTCGAAAATCGCAAGGTCGCGTTTTCGTCTAACAGCGCCAATTTCGCCGTGGTGGAACCGATGTCAATGCCCAGTTGGTAACGTTGTTGTGTCATTGTAGTGCTCCCGGTAGAAAATTATTTACTCACCTTTGTCAAATTTTTAACTGCGTAAGGTGAATTATTTACTGTGAACACCTTAACCGATACGGGTCAATAGGGGTGTCAACAAAGGTTAACAAATGGTTACAGAATCTGAACAGATTCAAAAAGATGTTTCGGTTTTTGACAGATGGGTGCAAATCAAGTATATTCCTCGTGAAATAGTTCAACGCTCATTGAAATGTAATGGGTGTTTTTTTAGGGAGAGTAATTCAATGATCATTGAATTACTCTCTGAAAAGGATTTTGGACGATGGTAGAACAACTATCTGTGGGTGAGCAAACGTTAACAGAGGTTGCAGCAATGTTAAAAACGATGGCAGACCCCAACCGACTGCGCATTTTAGATGTGCTGATGGAAGGCGATACCTGCAATTGCGAATTGACCGACCGGCTCGGATTGCCTGCCAACTTGCTGTCGCATCATTTACGGGTGCTGAAAAAAGCGGGGTTGGTCAGTGGTCGCCGGGACGCGGTGGATGCGCGCTGGATTTATTACAGTATCAACAGAGATGCGGTAGAGCGCTGGCATCGCTGGTGTGGACAATTTCTTGATCCCAACCGCATTCAGGAGCGCAAAAAATTATGCGGACCCGAGGGGCAACTCCTTCCGGTTGACCCGCAACATCTGGTGGTGAAGTAGTCCCATCCCATCATTCTGTACAGTCGAAGAATTCAAAAAACTATTTCAGGAGCAAAATTTTTATGACAACCAACGAAACGACACTCTCCCCGCAAAAATCATGGCAACTACCCGCGCTGACTCTCGGTGCGGCGGCGCTGTGGGTGGCGCTGTGGACACAATTGCAGCCGATTGCAGATTGGCTCACGTACTCGCTGTTGCAGATTACGCCCGATACCCACCTGGGTGAATCGGTGAATTTTTTTCTGTATGACGTGCCGAAAATCGTTTTGCTGCTGGGCGGGATGATTTTTCTGGTGACTTTTCTGCGCTCGTTTTTCAGTACCGAACAAACCCGTGCGCTGTTGGGTGGCAAACGCGAAGGGGTGGGCAATGTACTGGCGGCGGGACTGGGCGTGGTCACGCCGTTCTGCTCATGTTCGGCGGTGCCGCTATTTATTGGGTTTGTGGAAAGCGGCATTCCACTGGGCGTAACGTTTTCGTTTCTCATTTCCACGCCGGTGGTGAACGAGATTGCGCTGGCGATGCTGTTGGGGATGTTCGGCTGGAAAATTGCCGGATTGTATTTGGGCACCGGCTTGCTGGTTGCCATCGTCGGCGGGGTGGCTATTGGACGGCTGAAGTTAGAACGATACGTGGAAGATTTTGTCTGGCAGATGCAAGTGGGACAGGCGGCACAGAGCTTCGGGTTCAAACCTGCGTTGGATGACCGCATCCGTGACGCGGCGCGCGCCACCCGCGAAATAGTGGGCAAAGTATGGCTTTATGTCATCATCGGTATTGCGGTAGGCGCCGGTATTCACGGGTATGTGCCGCAAGATTTTATGGCGGGTATTATGGGGCAAAGTGCATGGTGGTCGGTGCCGGTCGCGGTGCTGTTGGGTATCCCGCTGTATTCTAACGCCGCCGGGATTATTCCGGTGGTGTATGCGTTGATGGAAAAAGGTGCGGCAATGGGGACGGTGCTGGCATTTATGATGGCGGTGGTGGCGTTGAGTTTGCCGGAAATGCTCATCCTGCGCAAAGTACTCAAGCCGCAACTCATCGCCATATTCATCGCGATTGTGGGGACTGCCATTATTTTTATCGGTTATTTGTTCAACATCATTTTGTAACACCTTTGTAACTATTCAGCAAGCAAGTTGTAACACAGAGTTTCACAGAGGTCTCACAG
>CAYPUV010000218.1:0-6553 GCA_964413895.1 uncultured Anaerolineaceae bacterium | reverse complement strand
GGATGGCGCGCTGAACATTAACACCCACATTTTTAATAGCAAGGATGCTCCTTAAACCCACATCACAAAATGGTTTTGATTATGCCTGTGCAAACTCGTATGGGCATTGTTAAGATTTTTCCAATTAATTTCACTACTCAATCATGTGAATTCACGGTAACTATTCAGCCTCTCCCCCTACCCCCCGCGCTCATTTCTCCCCTTTCTCCCCACCGGGGAAGCGAGGGAAATCTGGATGGTTACGATCCACAGTTATCATCAAATACCTGTCGAAAGTAAATACAGAACCGTGACAGCAACCGTTAGTAGTGCAGCCCAGGCACGAGCAGCCCAACTTTGCCGGGAGGGGCGGGAATATTATCGCCATTGGGATATTGAGGGGGCCATTCTTGCCTTTGAGTCCGCCATCGAATTAGATGAGACAAAGGCTGATTATTTTCTGTATTTGGCTCAAGCATACACGCGCGTAAGCAATTATGACGCTATGCGCCAGGCTCTTGGTCGGTTTATCTACCTGGAAACTGACCAAACCCTCATCGATCGGTTTGAAGCGCTTTTTGGAAGCGCTTTGGATGAAGTGGAAACCAGTTTTACCCAGGTGATGACCCAACACCACGTGCCGTTGCAGGTAACGGGCGCGGCCATATATATGTGGCTGGAGTTTCGAGTGGCAATGGGACGCCAGCCCATCGATGTCGATGGGCGTAAATCCAAAGAATGGGCCGCCGCGCTGGATTACGTTGTGCGTAAAGTGAACATTCACGATAGCAGTATCCAACAAATTGCGCAATGGTACGGTGTTTCGCCCGAGGCTGTTAAGCAACGCGCCGCGACACTGATAGAAACACTAGACATTATGCCATGTGACTATCGATATTTTAGAGGTCCCCAAAATCCGCTGGATAAGCTGGTTGAAGCTGCAATTCTGCTGGAAACTCTGGAAGAACGTTTTTCAAAAGAATAGTAGCGCAGCCAGATTGAGGGTAGACAGAACATATAGCTTTGAAGCCCAGACAAGTAAGTGCAACGAAACTGGTCAACACTAATTTAGACCCCTAGCAGAAAAGGAGTGAAAAATGAGAGAACACTTTGGTGAACGGCATAGCCAGATAGGGTTGGAAGCACATGGCATTACAAACGTTAACGATATTTATTGGAATCTGCCTACAGCGGCGCTTTACGAAGAAATCATTCGTCGGCGCGAAGGCATTGTCTCTCACTTGGGGCCAATTGTTGTGCGCACGGGGCATCACACCGGACGCTCTCCCAACGATAAATTTTTGGTCAAAGAATCTCCCAGCCAACATCACGTCTGGTGGGGAGACGTGAACCGTCCCTTCGACCCCGACCGCTTTGACGAACTACACCGGCGACTGGCCTCTTTCTTGCAACTAAAAGATGTGTACGTGCAAGATTGTTTCGCCGGCGCAGACCCCGACTATCGCCTGCCCATTCGAGTGATCACCACGTACGCCTGGCACAGCCTGTTTGCACGAAACATGTTCATTCAGGCCTCGCCAGAGGAACTGGCAACCCACAAACCAGAGTTTACGGTAATTGATAGCCCTCAATTTCACGCGCTGCGAGACGTGGACGGCACGAACTCGGAAGCATTTATCTTGGTGAATTTTGAGAAGAAACTGATTTTAATTGGCGGCACCAGCTACGCCGGAGAGATTAAAAAATCAATTTTCACTGTGATGAACTACATTTTGCCGTTCAAAAAAGTGCTCCCAATGCACTGTTCCGCCAACTACGGCCCCAATGGCGACACAGCCCTATTCTTTGGACTGAGTGGCACAGGCAAAACGACCCTCTCCGCCGATTCATCGCGCACGTTGATTGGTGATGATGAACACGGCTGGAGCAACAAAGGCGTTTTTAATTTTGAGGGGGGGTGTTACGCCAAAATGATCCGTCTGTCACCGGAGGCCGAACCCGAAATTTACAGCACTACGCGCCGGTTTGGAACCGTGTTGGAAAATGTGATGGTCGATACCATCACCCGCCGCATCGATCTGAACGATGGCTCACTGACCGAAAACACGCGCGGGGCATATCCCATCACCCGCATCTCCAACGCCGACCCCGGCGGGATGGGGGGACACCCCCGAAATGTCATTTTCCTCACCGCTGACGCCTTTGGTGTGTTGCCTCCTATCGCCAAACTCACCCGCGAACAGGCAATGTACCATTTCCTGTCTGGCTATACGGCCAAAGTGGCTGGCACAGAGAGAGGCGTCACCGAGCCGCAAGCAACCTTCAGTGCATGTTTCGGTGCGCCTTTCTTGCCGCTGCCCCCCGGCGAATACGCAAAACTGCTGGGCGAGAAAATTGTTGAGCATAACGTTACCGTGTGGCTCATTAACACCGGTTGGAGCGGTGGCCCCTACGGGGTAGGGAGCCGGATGAAAATAGCCTACACTCGCGCAATGGTTAACGCCGCCCTGAACAGTGCCTTGAACGGCGTGCCCACCGAAATCGACCCGGTGTTTGGATTGCGCATTCCCACCCATTGCCCCAATGTCCCCGACGAGGTGTTAAACCCGCGTAACACCTGGGCAGATAAAGCCGCCTATGATGCACAAGCCCAAAAACTTGCAGTTATGTTCAATGAAAATTTTAAACAATTTGAGGCTCAGGTATCGGACGACGTGAAAGCTACGGCACCCAAAAAGTAATTTGCCAGCACACGGCGCCAAAAATTGTAATTAGTGCAATTTCAAGCCAGAAATTCGTGCATCATATTTCCGTCAAGAACCGTGTAGTAGTGACAGAGCATTGCTCTGTCACTACATTATTTTGAAACAATGTATGTGTCCCCGAAAATGTCTCTTGGAATTGCATTAGGGATTATACGGGGAGCAGCAGCGAGGCTCCCCGTTGGTGGGTTTTGCGCTGCAATGAATTTCACCCTTCAAGCACCCTGTGCTAAAATAGGCAAAAATTCTTAGCCAGGTAAGGATGGTATTAGAACAAAAAATGTCCACAAAAATCTACAAATATTTCGATGCTGTAGCAGTTCTGTTTGTCACGGCGTTGCTCACCGCGAACATTATCGCGGTAAAGCTCATCGACATTCGCGGGTTGATTTTGCCCGCTGCCGTCATTATTTTCCCCATTAGTTACATTGTGGGTGATGTGCTCACGGAAGTGTACGGCTATCGCCTGGCCCGGCGTGTTATCTGGTTGGGGTTTGCCGGTAATTTGCTGATGGTCGTTGCCATTTGGATCGGCGGACGATTGCCCAGCGCACCGTTTTGGCAGGGGCAGGAAGCCTACAACACCATCTTAGGTTTCACGCCCAGATTGCTGGTAGCTTCATTCATCGCGTATCTGGTGGGTGAATTCCTTAACTCATTTGTGTTGGCCAAAATGAAAATTGCTACCGCAGGGCGCTGGCTGTGGAGCCGAACTATCGGTTCCACGCTGGTTGGTCAATTGGCCGACTCCAGTATTTTCATTAGCCTTGCCTTTTTGGGTGTATTGCCGGGGCCTCAACTGGTGAAGTTGATCATCGCCCAGTGGCTCTTTAAATCCATTTACGAGGCGCTGGCTACCCCGTTGACCTACCTGGTTGTAAACACACTCAAACAGCTGGAAGGCGTGGACGTGTACGACCGTGACACAGACTTTAACCCAATGAAAGTGACTGTTTAACCGTGCCGCGTTAAGGCGGTACGTCGATAGGTGTAATTGGAGCTTTAACCTGATGACAGAACAATCTGATTTGCAGGGGTTGACCCTGTTGGGGAGAGAGGTAAAACAGCCCCAACGGAAACTGGAAGTCTTCCCCAATAAAACGCCCGGACGTGAATACACGGTCCGTTTGGAAACAGATGAATTTACAACGCTTTGCCCAATGACCGGCCAACCTGACTTTGCTCATTTGGTGATCGAATACGTCCCCGATAAATACATTGTCGAAAGTAAATCGGTAAAATTGTATTTTTGGTCTTTTCGAGACGAAGGCCACTTTCACGAACACGTTACCAATATGATTTTAGATGATTTTGTGGCCGCGTTAGATCCCATCCGCTGCAAGGTTGTGGGGGATTTCAATGTTCGCGGCGGTATTAGCATTACCGTAACCGCGGCGTACGAGAGAGACAAGCCCAAAAATGAATGATTTGCTTTTTGATGATGCCAGCTTGCCCGCCGATCATCGCAGCGGCTTTATTGCCGTTGTGGGACGCCCCAATGTGGGCAAAAGTACTCTGATGAATGCCTATTTGGGGCAGAAAATTGCTATCGTTAGCCCCAAACCTCAAACAACGCGGAATCGGCTGCTGGGCATTTTAACCCTGCCGCACGCACAGTTGGTTTTTATGGACACGCCCGGTATTCATGCGCCCCACCACAAATTTGGGGAATATATGGTTGAAGTTGCCCGCCACGCCATCCCTGACGCCGACCTGATTCTGTGGCTGGTAGACGGCGCAGAACCGCCCACAATGGAAGATCGGCTGGTGGTAGACGCTATCCAATCCCGTCGAGATATGCCACCTGTGATCTTGGGGATGAACAAAATTGACCTTCTCTTGCCCGCAGCGGTAGAGCCGCGGATGGCGGAATTTGTGGCCTTATTTCGCCCGGATGTGGCCATCCCCCTTTCTGCGGTGGGCGGCCAAAATCGAGATAAATTACTGGAAACCATGATTGCCCATTTGCCCATTGGCCCCCGCTTCTTCCCGGAAGACCAGGTTACAGACCAGCAAACGCGCTTTATTGCCGCTGAAATGGTGCGCGAAGCAGCTTTGCAAACGCTGCGGCAGGAAGTGCCCCACGCGCTGGCCGTGCTGGTAGAAGAGTTCACCCCTCGCCCCAATGGAATGCTATACATTGCCGCAAAACTATTTGTTGAGCGTGATTCTCAAAAAGGGATTGTCATTGGTCAAAAGGGACAGACGCTTAAAAAAATTGGTCAACTTGCGCGTCCCCAGATTGAGGAACTGGTTGAAGCGAAGGTCTTTCTTGAGTTGCGTGTAAAAGTGCGCCCCAAGTGGCGAAAAAAGAAAGGGGAGCTGAAGCAGTTGGGGTATTCAATTGAAGATTGAGCGCTTGACAAACACCAATTTTATGTTATGCTAAATGTGTTGTTGCGTAGTGGCACGGCAGAGAGGATAACCGATATGTCCAGACAACAGGCGCTAGTTTTGGCGATTTTGCTCTTTTTTGTAATTGTAATTTTGGGGTGTTTTGCACTGGTTGCTGCTGGAAGAGTTGTTCCGTTTTAGGATGAGGAAGAATTGCATTCAAACCTGACGGGTTCTTAAAACCCGTCAGGTTTTTTATTTCCCTTGCTCAACTCCGGGGCGGGGCCAACGCTACTTTGGACGCAGGGTTAAGATTTGGCCCGAAATGTGGTCTCGTCCAAAGGTCATCGGCAGATATTCAACGGCCTGGTGGCGCGCAATCAAATCATCGTAGTGTGGGTTGAGCACGTTACCCGATTGCCCGGTGGTGTGCATAAAAATACTGTTGTTCAGGTTGCTCATGTCCACCACCTGCCGGTAGCTGGGCACGTGATACTGGTTGAACGGTTCGGTGTATTTGGGCGGGGCAGGGTTGACGGTGTATTTGTCGCCCCCGTTGGCAATTTCGCGGTGGAAAAAGCGTTTTAGCGCCGGCACCTTGCTAAAGGGATCGTGGGGATACTCGGTGCGATGCACCTTTCCCCATTGCCACTTGTCCATATTCTTGCCGCGCATCTTCTCGAGCCTGTCCAGCGCCCGATCCAACGCTTCTCCGGCGATGTCGGGGCACGTTTCGGACGGCACGGTGAGGAAGTTATCACACCACACGGTGTTGGGGTCGTTCAGAATATTTTTCAAAAATACGGGATGTTGGCGGTCAACAAAATCGTCATACAGGTTGCCTTTTAGATCGTCTTCTAAAATGGCGCGCTCAAATTCCATTTCCCACGCTTCGTAAATGGTGGTGGCGATGCTGTTTGCCGGGGTTGCACCATCCCAATCTTGCAAATAGGCCAACGCTTTCGCCTGCCGATCGTCAGCGGGTGAAATTGCCAGCAGGGTGGGCAATAAATCTTGCACTTGAAGGCTGGTTTGGTCGGCCTGAATGGCGGCCATATCTTCCACCGAGATGGTTTCGCCGTTGCTGCTCTGTGCTTTGATCAGGTCCACAATGCGTTGGGCGCGATAGGGAGGCGTCCAATCATTAGAGATGAAATATTTGTAGGTGTCTGAAACAACGCGATTATTGGCGGTAGCGATGAAGCCCGCTTGGGGGTTGAAAGTGTGGGGCAATTTTGCAAAGGGAATCCAGCCGGTCCATTGGTAGTCATCTGTCCAACCGGGCACCGGGACCATCCCCTCTCCTTTGCTGCGAATGGGAATGCGGCCGGGGCCGTAGTAGCCAATATTTCCCTCTGTGTCGGCGTAGACAAAGTTTTGGCTGGGAGCGATGTATTTCTCTAGCGCGGCGGTGAACTCATCCCAGTTGGTGGCATAATCCAGGTACAAAAAACTGTCCATAGTGGTGTCGTCGGGGTCAAGTGCTGTCCAGCGCATTGCTACGGGCATTGGCGCAC
>CAYPUV010000217.1:0-6588 GCA_964413895.1 uncultured Anaerolineaceae bacterium | reverse complement strand
GGCCACAATGGCTTCCGCGCGCGACATAGCCTCTTTCTCCACTTGCCGGATGCGAATGACAAATTTGTTTCCTTTTGCGTGTCCCAGCTTCAATTTGTTCTTGTGCCGCTTAATTGTTAAAATCTCAATGCCGGGGATTGCCAAACGGGCCACATCTGCTGGCGAAACCGAGTCAATTGAAATTGTTTGCCGGGTGACGGCATGCGCATCTTTTAAACCGGCATACCCCACTTCCTTCCGGTGAACATTCAGGGCACGAGCAATCATATTAATAGCTTGCAGCGTGGTCATGCCCTTCTTTTCAAACGTTACGTATACGTGCTGCCCGCTGCCGCACGGCTCGTAAAGAGGAATTTCTTCTACGTAAAAATCTGCCGGGACTGATTTAATTTTCCCCCCAGTGCCGGGCAAATCAGCCGTTGAATAGGGAAGTTTGCCATTCATTAGCATGGTGTTCACCTGCCTTATTGCATCAGATAGCAGAGTATACCCCGCAAGTTGCCAACACCGCAAAATCAACAATGCGGCACAATCAACAAACAACCTTAATTTCAGGCGCGGAGCCGCATCCTTTGCTCTGCCAGCGTGTTTAAGTGTTATGTAGCTAAATCATTTTACCATTTTAACAAGGAGATTATATGGGGACAAGAGTTGTCATCACCGGTTTGGGGACGGTGAACCCACTGGGAAACAATGTACCCGATACCTGGAATAATTTACTGGCAGGCACATCCGGCATTGATTATATTACCCATTTTGATACAGCTGAGTTTGGCACTAAATTTGGCGGCGAAGTAAAAGACTTCGATGCGGTGGCGTTGTTTGGGCGCAAAGAAGCCCGGCGAATGGACCGCTTTACCCACTTTGCAATGGAAGCCAGTCGGCAGGCGATTGAAGATTCTGGCATTCTTCAGACTTCACCTGACCGAACCCGCATCGGTACGGTAATTGGCTCTGGTGTAGGAGGGCTACTCACCGTTCTGGCACAGCACAGTGTGTTACAAGCCAAAGGCCCCCGGCGCGTGAGTCCATTTTTTATCCCGATGATGCTGCCTGACACCGCTGCTGCCCGGCTGGCAATTGAATACGGTTTCCAGGGGCCATCAATGGCAGTGACAGCCGCTTGCGCCAGCGGCACCAACGCGGTCGGCGAAGCTTTTGAGATGGTGGCACGCGGCGCGGCGGACGCCATCATTGCCGGGGGGAGCGATTCTTTGATAATCCCCCTGGTTTTTGCCGGATTCTCCATTATGAAAGCTTTTTCCACCCGCAACGATGATCCCGCTACTGCCTGCCGCCCTTTCGACGCCACCCGCGACGGCTTTGTCGCTTCAGAAGGTTCGGCGATGCTGGTGCTGGAGGAACTGGGGCACGCCCGCGCTCGAGGCGCACACGTCTACGCTGAAGTGATTGGCTATGGCACATCGGTGGATGCAGACAATATGGCCGCGCCCCTTGTCGACGGCAGCGGGGCCAGTCTGGCAATAAAAGCCGCCCTGCGCCGGGCTGCCATCGACCCCACCCAGGTAGACTACGTCAACGCTCACGGAACCGCCACCCGGCTGAATGATGTTGCCGAAACCAAAGCCATCAAAACCGTGCTGGGCGAACACGCCTACAACGTATCCGTCAGCTCAACCAAGTCGATGACCGGACATTTGCTGGGCGGCGCGGGCGCGCTAGAAACCCTCATCTGCGCCAAAACACTGGAAACCGGCACAATTGCTCCCACCATCAACCTGCACACTCCCGACCCTGACTGCGACCTTGATTACACCCCCAACACCGCAAAAGAGCGGAACGTAACCGTAGCAATGTCCAACTCATTTGGATTTGGCGGGCATAACGCCACCATTATTTTGCAAAAATATCAGACCAACGGTGGCAAAAACTAAGAGGAGATTTTATGATGGAAACATATGCACACATTGTTGGATGGGGCATGTACGTGCCCGAAAAAGTGCTGACCAATGATGATCTGGCACAGATTGTTGACACCTCTGATGAATGGATACGCTCTCGAACCGGCATCCGTGAGCGCCGCATTGCCACCGAAAAAGACACCACTGCCAGTATGGCAATTTACGCCGCCAAAGAAGCCCTCGACCGCGCCAGAATTCATCCCTCTGATGTAGATATGGTGATTGTAGCAACGGTCACCCCAGAATATCCTCTCCCCGCCACAGCCTGCCTGGTGCAAGATGCGTTGGGTGCAAAACACGCCGGCGCGGTTGATGTAAATGCTGGCTGTAGCGGCTTTATTTATGGCCTGTCATTGGGTACGGGAATGATCAAGAGCAACCAGGCCAAAGTAGTGGTTGTAATTGGCGCAGAAACCCTCTCTCGGATTACCGATTGGGAAGACCGCACAACTTGCGTGTTATTTGGCGATGGCGCGGGCGCGGTAGTGCTGCAAGCCAGCGAAGAACCGGGCGGCGTGCTTTCTACCGTGCTTGGCTCAGATGGCGGTGGCGGAAAGCATCTGATAACACCCGGCGGCGGTAGTAAAAATCCCGCTTCGGTAAAAACTGTCACCGAGCGGCAACACTTCATCAAAATGAATGGGCCTGAAGTGTACAAATTCGCTACCCGCGTAATGGGCAGAGCCGCTAAAGAAGCCTGTCAAAAAGGGGATGTTCCCCTGGGGGAAATCGACCTCTTTATCCCCCACCAGGCAAATGCCCGCATCATCAAATTGGCAGCAAAATACCTGAAGTTAGACGAAAGTAAAGTCTACCAAAACCTGCAAAATTACGGCAACACTTCATCTGCCTCCATCCCCATTGCTCTGTGCGAAGCTATCAGCGACGGGCGTGTGCAAACCAACGACAATCTGGTGTTGGTTGGTTTTGGGGCGGGGCTAACGTGGGGTGCTACTGTGGTTAAATGGGGCTTGCCGGTTCCCTACCAGCAGCGCCAAACCTGGTACAAGGCGCTCCGTTGGGTGCTGTATCGCTGGGCGAATCTTACCTCCAGGCTCAACTGGCTCATTCTCAGCATCGAAAATAGTCTGGCGCACCGAAAATTACCGTCGTTGCCTCTCTCCGTACCGGGCAAAAAAGATGAGCCCTCCGTGCCTCCCCACTCCCCCAACGGGCACAATGGGTATGCCGCCAATGGGAACACGCCCCCATCAGAAGCACAAATAGAACCAGCAGAAAAAGAGCAACAATAGAATACTCGTTCACAGAAAGCGGGGCCATTGGCCCCGCTCTCTCATAAACGGGGTAGGCGCGCCTCTCTAATGCAATTTCAAGCCAGAAATTCGTGCATCATATTTCCGTCAAGAACCGTGTGGTTGTAGTGACAGAGCACTGCTCTGTCACTACTCTCGGCCCCAAGACTGTTGTAAAGTCGCTTGACAAAACAAGAGAAATCCTTTTGATGAGAAATTTTTTACCCCCTCCCCCTAACCTCCTCCCCCAAATTTGGGGGAGTGCACCCAAAGGGCACAGGTGCAACAGCCGTGCTTTTGGCCCCCCTTGAATATGCCCCAATTTTGTGCTATGGTATGTTGGACAACGCTCCCACCAAATGAGGCAGAGTAAATGAGCAGACGACCTTCGCACTTATTGCAAATTCTCAAAGAAAACAGCCTGGCACAAAAAGTGGCCAGTACCCCCCTGGACGACCAGGGGTTGGCCGACACCACACGGTATCCATTTTTATCAATTGTAGGACAGCAGGAAATGAAACTGGCCCTTCTGTTGTCGCTGGTTAATCGCAACGTTGGTGGCGTGTTGCTGATTGGCCCCCGTGGAACCGGAAAAACCACTGCCGTGCGCGGCCTGGTAGAACTAATGCCCACTATTCGGCGGAGTACCTGCCCCAACGGCTGCGAAGAAGAAGCTGCCTTTAATCTGGGCATCGACGCCGTGTGCCCCGACTGCGCCGTGAAAATAGGCCGGGGCGAGCCAATAACCGAAGAACAACCGATGCGCCTGTACGAACTTCCACTCAATACTCGCCTGGAAGACGTCATTGGTGGCATTAATGAAAGAATAGCAATTGAACAACAGCGGGTGCAAATCAATCGCGGCATTCTATCACATGCAGACCAAAACATTCTTTACATTGATGAAGTTAACCTGCTGGACGATGCCATCATCAATGCCATTTTAGATGCCGCTGCCCAGGGAACATTTACCGTTCGGCGCGGCCCGCTGGCCGCTACGTATCGGGCGCGCCTTTTCTTAATCGGTTCGATGAACCCGGAAGAGGGACGGTTACGCCCGCAAATCCAAGACCGTTTCGGCTTGCGGGTGGTGGTAAAAGGGCTGGAAGACCCGCAAGACCGACTGGAAGTCTATCGTCGAGCCGTAGCGTATCAGCAAAATCCGCACCAATTCATTGCAGAATGGCGGTACGAAACAGCTCAAGCCGTCGCCGAAATTCAAAAAGCCCGCAACCTGCTGACGCGCGTAACCCTTGCGAAAGGTATTGAAACCGTGGGTCTACGTTGGATACAAAACCTACACATAGAAAGCCACCGCGCTGAAATTACCATGTTCGAGGCTGCCCGCGCCTACGCCGCTCTGGATGAGCGCGAGACAGTTACCCTTAATGACCTGCGAGTCGTCGCTCCAATGGCACTTCGCCAGCGACAAAGTGAATTCTTCACCAACTATATGGCTTCGGAAGCGAAACACGACCAGCATATTCAAGACATCATTTCCCGAAACCTTGACGCGTGATGCGCACTCCGGGTGCAGAAAAATACGTTCGCCCCAAAACACCCTAAAATTGAAACGCGCCCCACAAAAAATTGCTCATCATCTTACTTGCGCCTATAATCACCGTAGTCCGATTTTCTAATAGAATACCCGCCTTTCCAGTGCCGCAAATCGTTTAAAAATCCGTTTTCGGGTTTCATCAATTCTATTAACCTTCATTTGAAGAAAGGAGTATCTTGTATGCAAGGCTTAATGATGGATTACCCCCTCACCCTCGATCGTGTTTTGGAACATGCCAACCGCATGTTTCCCCACAAACGTATTTCTACCAAACTCCCCGATGGCTCCATCCACCGTTACACCTACGCCGACCTGTACAAGCGCGTTAAACGACTGGCGAATGTGCTGCAAAAACTGGGCATCAAACCCGGCGACCGGGTAGGCACGTTTGCCTGGAACAACTACCAGCACGTGGAAATGTACTTCGGCATTCCCGCTGTTGGCGCGGTGTGCCACACCCTAAACATCCGTCTCTTCCCTGAACAACTGGCTTATGTCGTCAACCACGCGGAAGACAAAGTCGTTTTTATTGATGGTACCCTGCTGCCACTGTATGAGCGTGTTGCTGACCAGATTGACTGCGTGCAACATTATGTGCTGTTCAACGCCCCCCCGGGCGTGGAAACCAAACTGCCCAACGTCTCTTTTTATGAAGACTTGATGGCGGATGTGGATGATGATTTTGAATGGATGGCCCTCGACGAGAATATGGCAATGGGTATGTGCTACACCAGCGGCACCACCGGCAACCCGAAGGGCGCACTGTACAGCCATCGCTCAATGTTCCTGCACACCATCGGTGAAAATCAGGCCAACGCACTGGGACTGACCGAAGCGGACAGTGTACTGATGGTTGTGCCTCAATTCCACGCGATGGCGTGGGGATTGCCCTACGCTTGCGCTTTCTCCGGCGCGGAAATGTTTATGCCTGGGCCACACCTCAAACCAACCCCACTGGCAGAAGTGATTGCTAACGAACGCATCACCGTTGCCGCCGGTGTCCCCACCATCTGGAACGGACTGTATCATGAACTCAAAAACAACCCCCGCGATATTTCTTCGGTGCGGGCACTGATTGTTGGTGGCTCAGCGATGCCGCGCGGTCTTATTGAAGCTTACGAAAAAGACCTGAACGTGAACGTGCTCCATGCCTGGGGGATGACCGAAATGTCACCGTTGGGAACTGTCTCTAAATTGCAGGCGCACCACAAAAATCTCTCGCAAGCAGAAAAATGGGACATCAAAGCGAAACAAGGATACGTTGTGCCCGGTGTGGAAATGCGCATTGTCAACGAAGCAGGCGAAGAACTCCCCTGGGATGGCGCCACAATGGGCGAAGTGCAGGTGCGCGGGCCATGGATCATCAAAAGCTACTTCAAGCTCGACCCCAGCCCAGAACAGTTCACCGCCGATGGCTGGTTCCGCACCGGCGACGTGGCGACCATCAGCGAAGACGGTTACATGCAAATCACCGATCGCACCAAAGACCTCATCAAAAGTGGCGGCGAGTGGATTTCTAGCGTGGAACTGGAAAACACGCTGATGGCACACCCCAAAGTACGCGAAGCCGCCGTCATCGCCATTCCCGATGAAAAATGGGCCGAACGCCCGCTGGCAGCAGTGGTGCTCACTGAAGACGCGGGCGACGTGACCGCCGACGACCTGCATGAATTCCTTGCCCCCAAAGTTGCCAAATTCTGGCTCCCCGACAAAATCATCTTTATTGACGAGCTACCCAAAACCAGCGTCGGTAAATTCGACAAGAAAGTGTTGCGTCGCCGCTACGCCGAAGGAGAACTGGATTAAATGACAGGGCCGCTGGCATCACTCAAAATTCTTGACTTTTCTACCCTGC
>CAYPUV010000216.1:0-6621 GCA_964413895.1 uncultured Anaerolineaceae bacterium | reverse complement strand
CAGTGTATCTTTGTGTTTTCTCCGTGTTTCTCTGTGTAACTGAATAGATACAAATAATCAAATAGAACGCAGATGACACGGATAAAACTGATTTCCGCTGATTTTTTAAAAATTAGCTGTGAAAATCCGGAAAATCTGCGTTATCTGTGTTCCATTTTGTCATCTTCCGAGAAGTTGCACATCAGGTTAGAAATGTTTCTATGACCCTGCAACTTTGAACCAGAAACCAGAAACCAGAAACTTGAAACCTCACAGGAGGAACCATGACCCTCACCCCATCAAACCGAGCCGCATCCATGCCCCCGTATGCTTTTGCCACCCTGGCGAAAAAAATCAACGCGATGATTGCCACTGGCGCGGACATCATTCGACTGGACATGGGCAATCCCGATCTGCCCCCCGCACCGCACATCATCAACGCACTGGTGGAGAGCAGTCGCCGCAGCGACACCCACGGCTACGGCGGCTACAGCGGACTGCCGGAATTTCGACAGGCAATTGCCGACTACTACCAGCATCGTTTTGGCGTTTCACTCAACGTGCAGACTGAACTTGTGCCGCTCATTGGCTCCAAAGAAGGATTGGCGAACATAAACCTGGCCTGGCTCGACCCCGGTGATTTGGCGCTGGTTCCCGACCCCGGCTACCTGACGTACAGCAAAGGGCCGCTGCTGGCCAATGCCACTGTACAAACCTTTAATTTGAAACCGGAGCACAACTGGCTTCCCGATTTTGCCGCCATCCCCGCCGGGGTTGCTGACCGGGCGCGGTTGTTGTGGCTGAACTATCCCAATAATCCCACCGGCGCGCTGGCGAATCGAGAATTTTTTGAGCAAGCGATTGACTTCTGCCGGCGGCACAATATCTTGCTGTGCCATGATAATCCATACAGTGATATAACTTACGATGGCTATCGCGCCCCCAGCATTCTGGAAATTCCCGGTGCGAAAGAAGTGACGGTTGAATTCAATTCGCTATCAAAAACGTTTAATATGGCCGGCTGGCGCGTGGGAATGGCGGTTGGCAATCCTACCGCGCTGAAAGCACTGGCAACTGTCAAAACTCAGGTTGATACCGGGCTGGCGAAGCCGGTGCAGCATATGGCGATCGCCGCTCTCACCGGCGATCAATCGTGGCTGGCAGAGCGCAATGCCGTTTACCAACAACGGCGGGATATTGCGATGCGGGCGCTGCAATCGCTGGGCATACAAGTATCATCGCCCAAAGCAACGCTTTACCTCTGGTTCCCTGCGCCCGACGGATTCACCGATGTGGAATTTCACGAAAAAGTGCTGGTAGAGGCGGGCGTGTCCATCGCGCCGGGGTCAATTTACGGCGAAAATGGGCGCAACTGGATGCGCCTTTCGGTGAGCGTGCCTACCCCACGCCTGCAAGAGGCGATGGAACGACTCAACACGGTACAGTGGTGAGCATCATTTTTCAATGTACCGTACATTGGCGAAGTATTCCAGCCAGCCGGAAGAATCAATGATGTTCACAGCCGGTCAGCCTCCCGCGCAACAGTGGTGTCAATCCCTTTCAAAAAACCGCGTGCTTCTGCTGCGGGTTTCACCGGAATGAGCTCGATGCGGTTTTGGTGCAAAAATACCTGAACTTTTTGCCCGGGTTGTAAATTTAGAGGGGTGCGAATTGATTTCGGGATGACAACCTGATATTTCGGGGAAATAGTTACTGTTTTCATACAGATTCCTTTTCGATGCATGTTAGGTAATATCACATCAGTTTCGTATGGTCAAATCAAGTGTAGCGATGATAACCTCTACCAAAAACCAGAAAATTATTAACTTGCGAAAACTCTCCCAGCGCAAGCACCGCCGTGCCCAAAACCAATTTGTGGTGGAGGGGTTGCAACTGCTCGGCATGGCGCTCGATGGTGGGCACACCCCGCTGGATGTTTTCTTTTGCGCGGAAGATTTCGCCGGCGACACCGCGCCCACCCTGCTCCGTCAACTGCGCGATGCGGGCGGCGCACTCCAGCCGGTGAGCCAGGCGGTGATGCGGGCCATTTCTGAAAGAGACGCCCCTCAGGGTATTGTGGCGACCTTCCCCCTGTTTGAGACGCCCGTCGAAGCCATATTGGATCCGGGTACAACCCCTGCCCTGCTGGTGGTACTCGACCGCCTGCAAGACCCCGGCAATCTGGGCACGCTTATTCGCACCGCCGATGCGGTGAGCGCCGGGGGCGTGATTTTGCTGGAACCGTGCGTGGACCCCTTCGACCCGAAAACCGTGCGCGGCAGTATGGGGTCACTGTTCACCGTGCCGCTTGTCCGTGCCCCGGAACCGGCAGCACTTTTCGATGTGGTACGGCAGCATGGCTACAAAATTACCGGCGCAGATGGCTACCAGGGGAAACTGGCGTGGGCACCTAATAGCAAAGCATTGGCCGGGCGTGTGGCGTTGGTGCTGGGCAATGAGGCGCGCGGCTTGAGTCTTGATGTTCGTGCGCGCCTTACGCATTGGGTGCGCCTGCCCCTGTTGGGCCAAGCGGAAAGCCTGAATGTTGCCGTGGCCGGGGGCGTGCTAATGTATCAATGGGTACAAAGAAATCTGTGGATTGCTGACCGCTGGATGCTCGGCTTTTGAAATTTCCCCAGCCGATGTATAATTTTGGGTGTGGGTGTTGCAAATTTGCCCGCAACCTGTGCCAAAACACCTCGTGGATGGTACAAACCAAAGCGGTTGACAGATTCGGACGATGGGCAAAGGGCGAACGATCAATTCTGCTGGATCGCGCCATCCCCCGCCATTCATCCTTCGTTGACGCCAGCTAATGTTAAATGGCCAATGAACCATCTACTGCCACACAGAGGGAGGGACAAGCCACTGAATGGGCGTTGTTGACGAAATAAAAAATCGATTAGATATAGTTGATCTCGTATCAAGCTATGTGCCCTCATTGAAAAGAGCAGGACGCACCTACAAAGGCTTGTGTCCGTTCCATAGCGAAAAAACCCCCTCATTTGTTGTTTTTCCCGAAACGCAAACCTGGCATTGTTTTGGCGCGTGCGGCACCGGCGGCGACATCTTCAGCTTTATAATGCGCCAGGAAGGGTATGATTTTGGAGAAGCATTGAAAGTGTTGGCGGCCAAAGCCGGCGTTCTCTTGCACGAACGGTCGCCAGAGGCCGTTGAAGCGGACCAAACACGCCGCAAGTTGCTGGAATTGATTGCAGTAGCGGCGACATATTTCCACAAACAGTTGCTAGAATCGTCTCAGGCCGAGTTTGCGCGTGAATACGTGGCCAAACGTGGACTAACCGCTCCCACCATCCAGAAATTCAAATTGGGGTATGCCCCAAATCAGTGGGAGGCACTGAAAACCCATCTCCAGCAGCGCGGCTACAGTGAAAAAGATATGGGTGCCGCAGGCTTGCTGGTTACACGCGATGATGGCTCAGCCAGCTACGATCGCTTCCGCGACCGTTTCATCGTCCCCATCAGAGACATTCAAGGGCGCGTGGTTGGTTTTGGCGCGCGGGCGCTGCACGATGACCAGATCCCCAAGTATCTTAACTCCCCGCAGAGCATTCTGTTCGATAAAAGCACCATCGTTTTTGGACTTGATCTTGCCAAAAGCGCCATCAGAGAAGCCGGACAGGTTGTTATTGTGGAAGGGTATATGGATGTATTGCAAGCGCACCAACAAGGGTATGCCAACGTTGTTGCCGAAATGGGGACCGCCCTCACCGAGCAGCAGCTCAAGCAGCTCAAGCGTTTTACCAACCAATTTGTATTGGCGCTTGACGCAGACAGTGCGGGGAACGCCGCCACGCTGCGCGGCATAAATGTTGCCAGAGCAGCGCTGATTGAGACAGTTGTACCCGTGCCCACCGCCCAGGGATTGATCCGCTACGAAGGACAGTTGCAGGCTGACATCAGCGTCGCTGCCCTGCCTGTCGGCAAAGACCCGGACGATATTTTGAAAGAAGACCCTGCGCAATGGCAAACGCTCATTGCGCAGGCCCTGCCATTGGTTGAATATTATTTTCAAGCAGTGTCTAATCAATATGATTTGAATTCTGGCAAAGGCAAAAGCCGTGCTGTGCAAACACTGCTGCCAATTTTGCGTGAAATTGGCAACTCAGTAGAGCAAGCACATTACTTGCAACAATTAGCAAGACTTGTTAAAATCGATGAACGGACCCTGCGAGAAGAATTGTTGCGCTCGCCGGCAACACAGGCTAAATCAACACAATTTAAGCCGCAATCGGCGACGACCCAGCTTGCGCGATATGAAAACGGAACAGTAGAACCCCGAATTTCATCAGCGGCGGCGCCTTCTACAGCCAGATTAGAGCGGCACTGCCTGGCGATGATTGTAGGGCAACCCGATGTTTTGGACAGGGTAAACCAAAAACTTTACCAAAATCACATCGACGTGCTGGCCGTAGAAGATTTTACGGATACGGAAAACGGCACGTTATTTTTGGCAATAAAACAATGGGCCGTCTCAGAAAGTAGAACCCTGAACTCATTGCTGAATACTGTAAGCGAACCGTTGCAGGGAACTCTTGCCGGCCTGGTGGGTTTGTGGCACCGGCAACCGTCTCCGCCCACGGAATACGTGGAAAAAGAGTTACCCAAAATAGTCGTGCGTATGCGTCGGCGGCGGTTGGAGCGACAAAATAAAGAACTGGCTATGTTACAAAGTGAAGCGCTTGAAGCAGGCGACTATGAAACTGTGCGCAAATACCAAAAACTGGTATCGGAAAACAAAAACACGCTGAACATCTTGGACAAAGCACAAGATGCCTTGTCAATAATGGGACGACGCAGATTAGAAGAGAAATATCAGGGATAGATTGTTTATCAACTAATTATGGTAAAAAAACCAAACCCCAAAACCGAAAATAGCCAACCTGATACAACTGTAAATTCAGTAGCTAGCAGCGAACAGGACCAGGCACCGCCCCAATCTGCTGAAAAAGCGTCTGGTAAAACCGCGAAGGACACATTGTTGGATGAAAGCATCGATGCCTTTGATAATGTTTCTGATGCTGACCTGCCAGATGAAGAACCCGACGATAGCGAACTGCAAAAAGTAGAAGTTGAGCTAGAATCGGAAGTGGAGAAGCTGGAAAGCGATTTGCGCGCCAACCCAATTACAATTGTTGATCCCAGTGAGCTCACCAACGATCCGGTGCGCATGTACCTGCGGGAGATTGGGCAGGTACCGTTGCTCACCGCTGCGCAAGAGGTTCAACTGGCCAAAAAAATTCAAGCCAGCTTGCAAGCAAAAAAGCGCCTGGCAAGTGATGATGATATAGACTTAGCCGAAAAAACCAGATCGCAACAGATTATTGATGAAGGGTTAAAAGCATGGCAATATTTGGCCGAAGCCAACCTGCGGTTGGTGGTGAGTGTCGCCAAGCGGTATATCGGCAGAGGGATGAGTTTTTTAGATTTGGTACAGGAAGGAAATGTGGGGCTGCTCAAAGCGGTTGAAAAGTTTGATTATACACGTGGCTACAAGTTTTCCACGTATGCAACGTGGTGGATCCGGCAGGCAATCAGCCGCGCTATCGCTGACCAGGCGCGCACCATTCGCATTCCGGTGCACATGGTTGAAACCATCAACCGGCTATTGCGTGTGCAGCGACGTTTTTTACAAGAAAACGGACGCGAACCAACATCACGAGAAATTGCACTTGAAATGGACTTGCTTTCTGATGAGGACCTGAAAGCCATTCAGGAATACAAGCTTGGAAATGTTCCTCTGGATCCAGCCATTGACCGGCGTTGGCGACGCGCAGCCAGTAAAGTGCGCCGCATCCATCGCATTTCTGAAGAACCGATGTCTTTGGAAACGCCCATCGGCATCGAGGAGAATAGCTTTTTGGGCGATTTTATTGAAGACCAAAGCATGACGGGGCCGGTAGATGCAGCCAACAAAGAACTGCTGAAAGAGCACATGCGCGAGATATTGGAACAACTCACCGATCGTGAACGCAAAGTGCTAACGATGCGCTTTGGCCTGGAAGATGGTCAGAGTCGCACGCTGGAGGAAGTGGGCAATGAATTTGGTGTAACGCGGGAGCGGATTCGCCAGATTGAGGCCAAAGCGTTACGCAAATTACGCCATCCGTTGCGCAGCCGAAAGCTGAAAGATTATCTTTAACAGGTAGAGACAACAGATAGAGAAAGGGATGAATAATCGCCAATCTCCATCCAGAATTTGCGCAAAACACTAAAACGAATATAATTTTCCCGTACTCAATCCTCGGTAGCTCAATGGTAGAGCAACCGGCTGTTAACCGGTTGGTTGTAGGTTCGAGTCCTACCCGAGGAGCCATAAATACAAGCCCAACTTGGAATTAAAGTTGGGTTTTTTGTTTCGGTTACCCCCAACCCGGCTACATCCTTTCCCCCTCTCTACTAATCTTAACCTCAGTTCGGAGTTTTCTAAACAACTGTCATTGCGAGCCACTTTGCGGCAAAACAATCTCCGCGTTGCTTGCCAGAGATTGCTCCGTCGGCCTAACGGCCTCCTCGCAATGACATAATAGCCGGAAAATGCACATCATACCTGAATAGTTACATTTTAAAATTTACTTTACCCAATGGGCGCAGGTGCAACAGCCGTGGAAAAATCCATGC
>CAYPUV010000215.1:0-6638 GCA_964413895.1 uncultured Anaerolineaceae bacterium | reverse complement strand
GACTATTTACTCAATGTGCTATCTCACTTGTCATAATAGATGCAATCGCCCTACCGTTGCGCCGTGAATTGTTGACAAGAGAATGTTTAAGAGGTACAATGTGACCAGGTGGTCACGTGACCATTTGGTCACATATTTACCAGACAACAATATGCCCAAAAATACCTTTTTCAATTTGCCCCAAGATAAGCGGAATATGATTTTTCAGGCTGCGGTAGATGAATTTGCGGCACGAAATTTTGCCCAAGCCAGCATCAATCGCATCGTGGAGAACGCCGGGATCGCCAAAGGCAGTTTTTACCAGTATTTTGAAAACAAAAAAGACCTGTTCCTGTATATTCTGGAAAAAATTGGCGAAGAGAAATTGGCGTATCTCGCGCCCGAAATGGAAAATGCGGCACAGGCCGATTTCTTCAACCTGCTGCGCGGACTGTATCTGGGCGGCATCCGCTTTGCGGCTGAGTATCCGCAATACGCCGAGATAGGTCGCAAATTGCTTGCCAGCAAAGGGACACCCATTTTCAATGAGGTGATGCAACAAAATGCCGGCGCAAGCCAGGCGTTTTTTGAGGAACTGTTGCAAGCCGCCATTCGGCGTGGCAACATTCGCCCGGACATTGATACCCGTTTGTTCGCTTATATGATTCCCGAGCTGAGTACGATAATTTTGGAATATTATACAGAAAACGTTTCTCAGAAATATAATGAAGATATGATGGCAACGGTTGACCAATTCATTGATTTGCTGCGTTTTGGCATTGGCGCATCATAGGGTTCTATCGCAAACGTATTTTTTTCTGAATGTACCACCAAAAGGAGAAAACCATGAGCATAATCAAAGTTGATGGCTTAACAAAATACTACGGCAAGGCGCGCGGCATCGTGGATGTGTCATTCAGCGTCGAGGAAGGCGAGATTTTCGGCTTCATCGGACCGAATGGGGCAGGAAAATCCACCACCATCCGGTTGCTGCTAGCGCTGATTTACCCTTCCAGCGGCAGGGCAACGGTTTTCGGCAAGGATGTCATCAAGGAAGGGACGGAAATCCGCAAACACATCGGTTATCTGCCTTCAGAAGTTTTTTATTATGAGGGTATGAAAGTCATTGACTTGCTCAAATATTCCGCCAGTTTTTACGATGGCGATCACACCCAACACATACATGAACTAGCCGAATATATGGAACTCAACCTGAAGCGCCGCATTGATGACCTGTCCTACGGCAACAAAAAGAAAGTTGGCATTGTGCAGGGATTGCTGCACAGCCCCAAATTGCTCTTCCTTGATGAGCCGACCTCCGGTCTTGACCCGCTGATGCAGCGCAAATTCTTCGACCTGGTTCGAGAGGAGAACCAGCGCGGTGTGACGGTGTTCTTCTCCTCCCACATTCTAGGCGAAGTGCAACGCCTGTGTGACCGGGTGGGCATCATCCGCGAGGGGCGCATTGTGGAAATCTCCGACATCCACACGTTGCAAAAAAATAATTACAAGAAAATCCGTGTAACGGGCGATGGACTGAACCCGGATTATTTCAAAGCGCCGGGGGTGACCAACCTTCAAGCGGAAAACGGCACGGTGAGTTTCTTCTTCAAAGGCAATATCAACACCATCATACAGAAAATCGGCGAGGTTAAACTTGCCGATGCGACCATTGAAGAACCGACGCTCGAAGAAATTTTTATGCACTATTACGAATAGGGGATGACCATGAGCAAAAATATCTACCTGCACGAATGGCGCGCACGCTGGCGCTCGGTCATATACTGGTCGTTGGGTGTAACGGCAATTTCGCTCCTATATCTTTCCATCTTCCCGACGTTTGTCACTCAAGCCGAACTGATGAACAAAGTGCTGAAAAGATTTCCCCCCGAATTTCTGGCGGCGTTTGGGATGAACAATGTAAATCTGGCAACGGTTCTGGGGTTTTACAGTTTCGTTTTCCTTTTCGTTCAGATTTGTCTGTCAATTCAAGCAAGCAATTATGGGTTTGGGCTGGTTTCGGTTGAAGAAAGCGAGTTAACCGCCGATTTTCTGCTGACAAAACCGGTCAGCCGAACGCAGATTTTGAACAGCAAACTATTCGCCGCTTTCACCAGCCTAACCGTCACCAATGCGGTGGTGTGGGTGAGCAGTATCCTTTTCATCAACCTGTTCCGCGACGGTCACGAATACGACACGCGAACGCTGATTTTATTGCTGGCGAGCATCGTGGTTTTCCAACTATTCTTTTTGACTGTCGGACTGGCAATTTCGCTGCTGGTCAAACGGGTACGGAACGTGACGCCGTTCAGTCTCGGGTTGGGATTTGGGATGTACGCGCTGGGCGCGTTCAGCGGGTTGACGGGGGATGTCAAATTGGAGTGGATTACACCATTCAAGCATTTCGACGCCAACTACATCATCAAAAATGGCGCATACGATACCCCACTGGTGATACTCAGCGTGGCGGTCATCCTGATTGCGCTGGCGGTCAGTTATTGGCGGTATCTCAACCGTGATATTCCTGCTGTGGTATGAGGAGGAACTCCTATGAATATCTATTTGCGTGAATTGAAAGCCAATCTCAAATCGCTGTTGATTTGGGTTGGCATCGTCCTGCTGCTGATTATCATCGCCGTGGCAAAATTTTCGGCGTTTGCCAATGACCCGGAAATGCTGGCGCTGCTAGATGCCTACCCCAAACCTCTTTTGAAAGCGCTCAGTATGAACGCCTTCAACCTGACCACGCTGTCCGGCTTTTATGGCGTGATGTTCCTCTACTTTGGGCTGATGGCTGCCATTTCTGCGGCAATGTGGGGCAGCGACATCATTTCAAAAGAAGAGCGCAACAAAACGGTGGAATTTTCGCTGGTGCTACCAGTGAGTCGCAGTCGGGTGGTCACTGCCAAAGCACTGGCGGCACTGACCAACTCCGTTGCGTTTGTGCTGCTCACCTGGGTGATTTCCATTGTTGCCGTGCAAAGCTACAACCCCGACCAAGCCTTCTACGATTTTCTGGCACTGGAAATGCAGGCGATGTTCGTCATCTCGCTGATTTTTCTCGCCCTCGGGCTGTTGTTGGGCTGCGCAATGAAACAATACAAACGTTCCGGCTCGGTGGCTGTTTCCATCATTCTGGCTGTTTATTTTATGTCCATCGTTTCCGGCTTGGACGAAAAATTTGAATTCCTGAAATACTTCACGCCATTCAAGTATTTTGATGCCGGCGAACTCTACCGCACCGGGAAGATGGATGGAACCTACCTGCTCATCACCGCGGCAATTATCGTCGTCAGCATGACGGTGGCATATTGGACTTACAACAAGCGGGATTTATACATCTAAAAGTAAAAAATTGGGTGTCACCCACCTAAAAGAACTCATAATCAGCGATGATGGCGTTAATATCACGAAACATCACCTCAATGAGGTTGGGAAGGACGAGGTCACCGGTTCGGATCCGGTCGAGGGTTTAAACGTTAAATATATTTTCATCGGTCATTTCAAACCTGCCTCACACCCCACCGGAATTTCAGTGGGGTTTTGTGTTATGAAAGAAGCTAAATACCTCTACGGAATCAAAAATGGCAGTGGAAGCGTTCCATTGCCATTTTTGTGTAGTCATTCTCCGCGCAAGAAAATGTTCTCTAATGCCAGCTCGACTATTCATCGGACCAGGACATTTGTCAACAATATTGCATCGAATGACACAAGCCTTTCTCAAAATCAGGAGCATTCAAGAAATTCGACACGAGAAATTAACCGTTTCTTGAGATAATCGAGTTTAGATTTCTACAAAATTATCGCCAACTCAATGCTCGCTCATCCACAAAATTATAACTGATATTGATTTCATCATTTACCGCATCTGAGAACATAGGCTGCTGGTCTGAACCGTCGGCGTTCATCACCCAGATTTCCCAACGACCGGTTCTGTCGGTGAGAAAAGCGATGCGTGTGCCATCGGGCGACCATGCGGGGGCGACATTATTCCACGGTCGCCCGTTACCCACCGATGTCCCCACCCACAGTGGTGTTTTGGTCAACTGCACCCGTCCATTTCCGCCGGCATCCAAACGGTGGATGTCCCAGTGACCATTATTGTTAAATGCCACCGCAATATATTTCCCATCGGGTGAGAATGTCGGTGTTCGGTCTTCGCGGCGGTTGGTGAGCGCCCATTGTTCGTTGCGGTTCACGTCCAACTGTGCCAATCCCGTATCGCCACTGCTGATGATGCGCCAATCGTTGACGGGATCCCATTCCGGTCCATAGTTATATGCGCCGGTGGCTAAATCTTCGATGCTGCCATCCGCAACATTGACTGCGCGCAAGCCCCAGTGCGGGTCGGGGGGATTATCCCAGCATAAAAAGGGTATCACTTTGGGCGGCGTACCGCGATATTCCACATAAACATCATCCGGATCCACATTCCACGGGAGATGTTTCTTCAATATTTCTTGGGGAGATGTTCCCACCAAACTGTAACATTCCTTTTTTTCGTCCAAACGACCACCGTGTTGCAGGTTCACGACAATCCGTTGTCCATCGGGCGACCATGACGGATGGCGGGCTTGTTTTATTTCGCCCGTAATTTGACACCCATTACTGCCATCAACGCCAATTGTCCACAGCGAACCGCTATCACCCTGCCAGCGAACAAAGGCAATCGTTTGACCGTCGGGAGAAAAAACGGGATCCATCCCGTTGGTGAGCCGATGCAATCCGCTCCCATCCACATTGATGAGCATAATGTCGCTGCCGCTTGCCGTTTGAAAAACGATGATACCCTCTGCGGAACGGGACATATTTTGCGCCGCCACGGCAGGTTGCTCCATCGAAGTCAAGTTCATTGATACCGTGTCATCCGCCAAACGCATCGGCGCCAACTCTTGCGCGCCAAAATCGCCATCGGGATATGCCGTAACGATAAGCGGTGCGCCGGTGAGGTCGCCATCAATATTGAGCAACGGCAGGTAAACCCAGCCAAGCACATCGGTATTTTTTACCAATGCCCAATCTTTACTGGCACTCAATCCCAAAATATCAACCGCATCACCCTGATTAAGCCATCCCAGTAACCCGAAATCTGCGCCCGGTCCCTGACGGACATTCGCACCTTTTTCACCCACACCGGCGGAAGTTATCGCCGCCAGTTGAGTTGCCAACAGTTCATCGGCACGAATTGCGGGTTGAGTTGCGGTGGGCGTGGCTTCCACGCCCACCGTTTCGCTATTTTGCGCCGCTGTCGCTACCGATGTGCTGATGGTGGAGACGGCAGATTCAATGGCAGGTGTATTTGGTTCTTTCACCGACACAACATCTGCCATTGTGATTTTTGGGAAGGATGTGGCGGGTGGGGTCGGTGTTGCCGGTTGTTGTTGGGGCCAACTTGCCCGATCCAGAACCTGGGGAGTTGTTTCTGCGGCGCTGGCTGCATTGCATCCGGTCAAGGCCACAACACCCACTATCAGAGCCGCCAGTATCCAAAATTGTTTTTTCATTTTTCACTCGCTTTTTTGCTATATTATGTCACTGATTCGCGCAGATGAACCCCATTGATATTGCCTGTGGGCGCATCTACGCTCATCTGTGGACGGGATATATCTAAACTGTTTCCGGTTCTACATTGGCGGCATTGGCGGCGCTGGGCTGCGGTGCGCTGTCCAGCGCATCACCGCCGAAAAGTTTGCGGAAGACGTCGCTCAGCATGCCACCGGCGCTGTCAAAGAAGTTGTAGACCACCGGCACCAGAATCAGCGTCAACAGTGTCGAGGTCAAACTTCCCCCGATGAGCACGGCTGCCAGCGGCGCCCGCACTTCCGACCCGGCGCCGGTGTTGAGCAGGATGGGGGTCATCGCGCCCACAATGGCGAAGGTGGTCATCAGAATGGGGCGCAAGCGCAACCGACCCGCTTCAATCAACGCTTTTTTGCGGCTGTATCCGTGTTCGGTGCGCAATTCGTTGGTGAAATCAACCAGCAGGATGGCGTTTTTGGTGACAATCCCCATCAAAAGGATAATCCCCAACAGCGAGAAGATGTTGAGCGTGAGTCCGAACAGGTAAAGCCCGCCAAACGCGCCCACCGTTGCCACCGGCAGTGAGGTCATAATGGTAATGGGGTGAATCCAACTCTGGAAGAGCGCGACCATCAAAATGTACATAAACAGAATACCGAGAAAGAGCGCCTGAATGAGCGATTTGAAGGATTCGGTCTGCTGTTCCGACATTCCGGAGAAAACGTATCCATAACCGGTGGGGAACTCTACCTGCTCGTTCAATGCTGCTTCAAGCTCTGTCATCACATCGCCGGAAGCGCGCCCCGATACACCGGCGCTCAACTTCATTGTCCGTTGGCGGTCGGTGCGGTTGATGACCGCCGGCGCTTCATCGCGCGAGAGAGTCGTCACTTGCCCCAAACGGACTTGCTGCCCATTGTTGTATCCCACGGGAATATCCAGCAAACTACTCACATCGCGCCGGGCAGCTTCATCCATCCGCAGAATGATGCTCAAGTCTTCGCCGCTTTGGTCGCGGTAGGTGCCCACTTCTGTGCCGTTCAGTGCGGTGCGCAAGGTCATGCCCACCTGCGCGGGCGTCAACCCTTGATTGGTCGCCATCGCCCGGTCAATCATCAGTTGCGCTTCCGGCGCTTGGG
>CAYPUV010000214.1:0-6668 GCA_964413895.1 uncultured Anaerolineaceae bacterium | reverse complement strand
CGGCGCAGGCAATACACCCGTTAACGCCGGTTGGTTACGAAAAACCCACGCCTAAAGTTGTCACCCACAAGCTGGTGGTAAAACATCACAAGTTAGTGGGGAAAGAAAAAAATCATTTTAAACTGTCGCTGTTTGATGGAAAATACGTGTGGGATGCAATTGGTGTTTGTATGGGACAACTGTGGCAAGACAGCGGCGGCCCGGCCGTGATTGATGCTGTGTATTCGCTAGAGTTCAATCGGTGGAATGGCCAAATAAAATTGCAGTTAAATCTACAGGATTTTAGAGCAAGCCAGTAAAGGAATAACAGAGACTTTGCTAGTGCAATTTCAAGCGAGAATTTCGTGTTTTCCGAATGCCTTCAAGAACCGTGTGGTAGTAGTAGTGACAGAGCAGTGCTCTGTCACTACATTATTTTGAAACAATGTATGTGTTCCTGAAAATGTCTCTTGGAATTGCACTATGTTAGGCGTTGGGTTCACAGAAAATTTACGGTATCTGGGCATTAATTTACGCTAATTTTACTGCACTTAGAGGCTAAATTTGATATACTGTAATTGACCCAAACATTTGCAGAGTATGACGCAGGGTTACTGGTCTGGCATTAGAAACACTTAGCTGTAACTTATTCTGCTACTATGTGGCTTTAGCAACCAACATCCATTTTAGTTCCAGAATCTTGTGAGAGTACTCAAACCCACCCCTTTCTCTCCGTTTATTCCTCCTTTTCTTCTTGTTAAAAGTCCGAACAGGCAACTGTTCGGACTTCTCCTTTTAATGCGGGTCAATATCTAAAACCACGTGCGTTTCTCCCTGGCGTGTATCCATGCCAATGGGAAACCCAAATCTACGAATAATTTCCATCACCGGGCGATTTTCAGCCAACACCCAGGCTTCAAATTTGGTGATTCCCATTGCACGTGCGATTTCAGCCAGGTTGTGCAGCAGATGCGTCCCTAATCCAATTTGCTGGTAATCGTCACGAACAACAACAGCCGTTTCGGCGAGAGTGTCGCTGGGAGTGGCCCGGCTCAATCTGGCCACACCCACCGCGTGCTCGCCATCGTCATCTTGAATAACAGCTACCACTGCTACTTGCCGCGCCGGATCGAGCTTGGCTAATGCCATAGCTCGTTTCCACAGTTCGTCGTCTGGCAGATTTTTGGGATGGGCATGAAAGCGCAGCCGTTTGGTTTCGTCCGATAGGTGGTGCCACATATCCACCAGCAGCGCTGTGTCGTTGGGCTGGATCCGGCGAATGATTGCTTTTCGGCCATCTTTGCCTGTAAATGTGTGCGGAAGGCTCATATCAATTCCTGTAAAGTGGATCAATTCCAGTAGGCAGCAGTGAGGTATCTGCTCAATTATGTGGGGAAAATCTGACAGGTTTTTAAAACCCGTCAGGTAGTTTAGAAGCAATATCCCCAGACTATTGAGAAATTACGCAGTGAGCATGTAAAGCGGTAATTTTTCTGCAATGGTTCCTGTCACTGTGCCGCGCATACTCCACGGCCCGGCCCAATCAATATCAACGTTAACCAGTTGCCCACGCCGCTCTTGCACATCTTCAAAAAAGACAAGTTTGTTGGTGCGCGTGCGCCCCTTCCATTTTCCTTTATGGTTTTCTTCTACCAGCACTTGCACGGTTTGACCTATATACCGGTCGTTGATTTCGGTGACGATTTCTTCTTGAAGCTGGTTGACCAGTTGCAAGCGGTGTTTTTTCTCCTCCGACGGCACATTATCTGGCATAATTTTGGCCGCAACTGTGCCTTCTCGGGGAGAATACATCGCCGAGTGGCAGACATCCATTTTCAGCTCAGCCAGAATGTCCAGCGTGCCCTGAAAATGTTCCGCCGTTTCGCCCGGAAAGCCGACGATAATATCTGTGGCGATGCTGGTTCCCGGCAGGTACCGGCGAATACGGTCGATCAGGCGGCGATAGTCGTCTACCGTGTATTCTCGCTTCATCGCCCTTAAAATATCATCGTGCCCGGCCTGAATGGGAACTTCGATGTGTTCGCACACTTTGGGAAGGTCGGCCACGGCCTGTAGAATGTCATCGGTCATATAATTGGGGTGGCTGGTTAAAAAACGGATCCGCTCTAACCCATCAATGTTGTTGAGCGTACGGAGCAAATCGGCCATACGCGGGCCGTCGGGAATATCGCAACCGTAGCGGTCTACAATTTGTCCTAGCAGCGTAACTTCTTTCACCCCCTGGCTGACCAGGCTGCGTACCTCATGGGCAATGCTGCCGATGGGTTTGCTGTGTTCAATACCGCGTCGAGAGGGGATGATGCAGTAGGTGCAAACGTGGTTGCAGCCGTACACAATGGGTACGTGGGCAGAAACAAGGTTGTGCTGTTGATGTTCCGGCAAAATCAGGTCGCCATCTTGAACGGCGTAACGTTTGGCCAGGGCATCTGCTGCGGTGGGTAAGCTGTCACGGCCCAGTAAAAAGTTGATCAATGGTCCCGGTTCGCTGGGAGGCATAAACACATCAATGTGTGGAAATGCTTTTTTCAGACGGGGATTCCCTTTCACCCCAACCAAACACCCCATCAGGGCAATAACTTTGTTGGGGTTTTGTTTTTTTAGTGGCTTCAGCGAAGATGCAAAACCACTGGCTTTGTCTTCGGCGTTTTGACGCACGACACACGTGTTCAGCACAAGCACGTCCGCGTCAGCATAAACGGGGGTGTACTGGTAGCCAAGCTTTTCCAGTTCAGACCCCACGCGCTGTGAGTCGGCTTCATTCATCTGACAGCCAATTGTCCAGATATGGTACTTCATTGCAGTAAAAATTCCTTTGTTTGATTTTCCCCTCATCCCCCGTCCCCTGTCAGGGCGAAAATTGGCAGGGGGTAGGGGCTGAGTAGCTACAACTATTGATTTTTGGTGGTGGTTATTTTTGACTGATGAAACAAAATATTTCTGAAAGATGATGGGTAAATACCCGTATTCGTTTTGCGTAGGGACAGAGCAATGCTCTGTCCCTACCACCAAATGATTTCTATCAGTCAAATTGAGCCACTACCTGATTTTTTATAGCAACAATCACCGCTTCCCACAGACTAAAATATAGCGTGTCATCTGCCCAGCGCGGAGTGAATAGTGGCTCCAGCGCCGGAGGAAGGTTGCGCATCATCGTCAGGAGTTTTTCTTTAGTTTGCGGTGTTACGTTTTGCCGGTCCGCCCACCCGTGGAATTCCAGTTCTTTGCTCAGTTTCCGCGTGGTTTGCACAGTTACCCCGCTTTTGGCGAGCATTTTTTCCAACCGCACCAGGGGATATACCCAGTTGTGTGAAGGATCACGCAATTTTTCGTAGGCATTGTAATAGCTAGCCGCCGATTTATCAGGCACAACAATGTTATCCGTCAGGCCCAGAAAACCGCCTGGTTTCAGCACACGAGCAAATTCATTCAAGGCTTGTTGGGCGTGTGGAAAGTGATGCAATGCCAGCCGACAGGTCACCAGGTTGAATGTGGCATCATCAAACGGCAAGGCTTCTGCGTCGGCCAGGCGGGTTTCAATGTTGGTCAACCTTCGTGCCGCTGCCAGCGCTGAGGTTTTGGCCAGCATCGCAGCGGTGAGATCGGTAGCAATTACGTTCGATACGTGGGGAGCAACACGCAGCGCGGTGTGTCCCGCACCGGTAGCAACGTCTAGCGCTTGCCAATGCGCTTGTGGGTGGATGAGGTCAATCAGCAGCGCCAGGCTTTCGCCTTTGGCATGGATTGCGCTGGAGGCGTAATCATCCACTGTATTTTTTGCACCGAATTGTATTTGCACTTGTTTTTTGTTTGTCATACGCCCCACTTCTGATCACATCAATTTCAAATTGTACATGGAATGGAGAGGGAAGGCAATAAAGAGGGAGAAAACTATGAGAAATGAGCCGTAACTGTACAGGTTGTCATTGCGAGGTGCGTTTTTTGCACCGCAGCAATCCCCGGTGGCAAAAATGGCGCTTGCACCCGTACGGGCATCTTCGACTTTGCTGGCGCTCGCAATAACACCAGCGCGAGTGTTATCCTGCCCCAATAGTAAATACACCTCTGTGAAACTTGACAATCACACGTTTCTCCGTGAGAATTAAGAATGTGAAGGCAGTGCTTAAATGACGGAAACAGAAACAATTAAAGTGGCTCAAAAAGGGAATTTGGCGGCGTTCAATCGACTGGTGATGGCGTACCAGAGATTGGCGTATAACGTTGCCTTTCGAGTAATGGGTGACGCCGATGCCGCCGCCGATGCCACGCAAGAGGCGTTCATTAAAGCATTCCGATCGATTGGGCAGTATCGCGGCGGGTCCTTTAAAAGCTGGCTGCTGCGAATTGTATCTAACACCTGCTACGATCATTTGCGCTACAACCATCGCCGCCCCCGCGAGCCGTTGACGCCGGAAGAGGGTGATGCCGATTACGCACCACACTTGCTAGACCCGGCAGAGCGCCCGGAGGAGGCGGTGGAACGCAAGGAGCTTGGCGATATGCTTCAGCACGCCATCAACCAGCTTCCACCCGATCAGCGATTGATTTTGGTATTGAGTGACGCGGAAGGCTTCAGCTATCAGGAAATTGCCGAGACGACAAACCTGGCGCTGGGAACGGTGAAATCGCGCTTAAGCCGGGCCCGTGTTAAGCTGCGTGAGATGCTGCAACAACAGGAACTTTTACCGATGCAGTATCGTCTTACCAGTGACAAATGACAAATACCCAGAGGACACAGGTGACAAATGTAGAAGGTATTCCTGCAAATTCAATAGACCAGGCGCGAGACCTCCTCTCTCCCTACCTTGACGGTGAGGCAACTCCCGCCGAGCGCGCATTGGTGGAGGCAGCGCTGGCGCAGTCGCCGGCGCTACAAGCGGAGTTGGAGAGCCTGCGGCAAACGGTGAGTATGGTCAATGCTTTGCCACATATACCGGCTCCCCGCCCCTTTACAATTACGGAAGCAGATGTAGGTCTGGCTCCTGTAGCCAACCCATCACCCTGGCGACGCTGGTTTAAACCGATGGTGGGGGTTGCGGCAGCACTCGCGGCAGTGCTGGTGGTTGTTTTTGTGGCGTCCACGCTTCGCGGGGGACAATACGCCTCCGAAACCTCGTCGGTGGCATTTGTGCCACAAAAACAAGAAACGATGCAGGAGGCTGCACCGCAAGCATCGTCTGTCAGTTCAGCAGAAGGAAAAGCCGAAGCGCCGAAAGAAGTTCCGCCTCCTGAAGCCCCCGCTACTGAATTACCGCAGACAGCGCTTTCCAAAAGTGCTGAAGTTGAAACAGAAGCGGGAGTTGCCGCCGAATCCGCGCCCTCGGTGGACGCGGAGAATGTCCCGTCAGCGGAAGCAGCGTCCCCTGCTCCCAGAATGGGCGCTGCGCCGCAACAGTTATCGGAAAAAGCTGTCGCGCCCCCGGCCAATACAGGTGGTGGCGAACCAAATATGGGCGTCGTGCCTCCACAAAAAGCGGCAGAGCCAGCAGCCACACCGGCAGAATCGCTTCCGGCGGCAGCCGCACCGCCTCAGCAGCCGGCGGCGGGTACGCCCTCTGCCAGTGAACAACCTTCGTCGCCCACCGGCCTGCCACAAAAAGCAGAGGCTGTCACTCAACCACCCAAAACCGAAATCACACAATCGCCCCCTACCCCAGAACCTTCTGCCTGGTCCGTTCTGCAATCCCTGCCCATCAGGGTTCTTGCCCCGATGATTGTTTTGCTGGTGTTGGGTATCGTTGCTGCCGCATTCATTCTGGCCCGCACCTTCCAAAATAAATAACTGGACTACAGAAGGCATATGATTAGACACCGCGATAACCCCAAACAAATAACAACGCAAACTGCTCACGGCTGGTTGGCGGGTCAACTGGCAATGTATTGGGGCAACGACCAATTTAGCCGACCGTCGCACTTTCAAGCAGTTGTGCTTGCCGCGGCGAATCATGACCAGGGATGGCAAACGTGGGAACAATCACCGCAACTTAACCCCAATTGCCTCCCAACCGATTTTATGGAGATGCCGGTAGCAACCCATCTGCAAATTTGGCGGCAAAGCGTTGCAAGTGTACAAAGTCAAACACTGTACGGTGCAGTGCTGGTGAGCCAGCACGCCCGCCTGCTGGTAGAGGGGCGATTGGCGCAACAACGCGACACAGAGGCCGATATAAGTCAAATGCGGGCGTTTTGCAGCGAACAACGGGCCTGGGAAAATACAATCCTGGGCAACTTGCGCCTGGAAAAAACGTTCTCAGAAGCGTGTCGGCCACAAACCTTGCGGACAAACTTACGTTTGTTACAGGTGTTCGATTGGGTTAGTCTGTTGTTGTGCATGAATAGTCCACCTGAAGCCGTGATACACAATATTCCGTGCAGGTTGGGGACAGAACAAACAACAATCCAACTACTTCCCACGGGAGAGCAAACAATTACAGTGAAGCCGTGGCCCTTTGCCGTAGAGTATTTTGCAGTGACCGTATTTGTACGTGTGCTGCCTGAATTATACTTTAAGAATGACAGCGCGTTTCAGCTTGCGTGGCACAACACGCCAGAGCAACCTTTAGTGTTTGTATTACACAACTCACCTTACGCAGCTTAAGATTTGACAGATAAAAAGTTTGTAACTATTCAGCAAGCAAGTTGTAACACAGAGTTTCACAGAGGTCTCACAG
>CAYPUV010000213.1:0-6695 GCA_964413895.1 uncultured Anaerolineaceae bacterium | reverse complement strand
GTCCATGCACTGCGCGCGCTCGGCGTGCGGATTGAAGCCGCTCAGCACAACGAAGACGCCGCCGACCTGATTGTACATGGCGTGGGGAAATATGGACTGCGCCCGCCCGCCGCGCCAATCAATTGTCAGGGTTCGGGCACAACGATGCGTACGTTGGCCGGCGTATTGGCCGGGCAACCGTTTGCTGCCGTGCTGGATGGACACGATGGGCTGCGTCGCCGCCCAATGGAGCGTGTGGCCCGTCCCCTGCGCCAAATGGGAGCCACGGTTGAAACCAATGACGGTCGCCCTCCTTTGCGCATTAAAGGCGGAAATTTGTCTGCCATTCGATATACAATGCCCATTCCCAGCGGTCAGGTGAAAAGTGCAATATTGCTGGCCGGTCTCTACGCCAAAGGGACAACCGTGGTGCAGCAACCAGGCGCCGCCCGTGACCACACCGAACGACTACTGCGGGTTTTGAATGTTGCGGTGAAAAGTGAGGGCAACCTCATCTCTATCCGTCCCACCGAGCAACCGATGCCCCCCCTGAAGCTCACCATCCCCGGTGATTTTTCGTCGGCGGCGTTCCCTCTGGTAGCCGCGCTGCTGGTTCCAGATAGTAATCTGCGCATTACCGGCGTCAACGTGAATGATACCCGCACCGGATTGCTTGAAGTTCTGAGCGCAATGGGCGCGACGGTAACTGTGATTGATCAAACGGAGATGGCGGGCGAACCGTTGGCAGATTTACGCGCACAGACCAGTTCATTGCATGCCACCGAGATTCGAGGCGGGTTGGTGGTGCGTATGATAGACGAATTTCCCATTCTGGCGGTTGCAGCCACGCAAGCCAAAGGGCGCACGGTTATTTGTGACGCGGCAGAACTAAGGGTCAAAGAAACCGACCGTATCAAAGCGACGGTAGACGAATTGCGAAAAATGGGCGCGCAAATCATCGCTCATCCCGATGGGTTTGAAGTTTACGGCCCCACACCGCTGCACGGAACAACAGTAGACAGCGATGGCGACCACCGCCTGGCGATGGCGCTGGCAGTGGCGGGACTGATTGCGCAGGGAACCACCACCATCAGAAACGCCGGCGTAATTTCAGATAGTTACCCTGGTTTTATCACCATGCTCAAAACGCTCGGCGTGGAGGTTCAAGCATAATGCTCACCATCAACGGTGAAACGAAAATTGTTGGCATTTTGGGATGGCCGGTAGGGCATACGCTCAGTCCCATAATGCAGAATGCCGCCTTTTCCGCGGCAAATCTTAATTGGGTGTACATTCCCTTGCCGGTAGAACCGGTGCAAATTAAAGATGCAGTATTGAGCTTGCGCACGTTAAACTTTGTGGGAGCAAATGTAACCGTGCCGCACAAGCAAGCTATTATGCGTTACTTGGACGAAATTGATCCGAGCGCGCGAGAAATTGGCGCGGTGAACACCATCGCTATTAAAAATAACAAAATTTATGGCTACAATACCGATGGTGACGGTTTTTTGCGCTCTGTACTTGAAGGCGGTTTTGAGCCAGCAGGAAGTCGCTGTTTAATTTTGGGAGCCGGGGGCGCGGCGCGGGCCGTGGTGTTCAGCCTGGCGAACGCCGGCGCCAGAACCATTGTGGTGTACAATCGCACTGTAGAACGGGCCGCATTTCTGGTGGATGATCTGAGCGCGGCGTTCAGCAGCGTGCAATTTTCCTGCGAATCACTCACGCCAGAAACACTGCAAGCTGCCAACCACAGCTTCGATTTGGTCGTGAACACCACCTCGCTCGGAATGTCGCCGCACGCGGACACGACACCCTGGTTCCCCGACATCCCGCTGCCCAATGCCGTCATTTGCGATTTGGTGTACACTCCCCTCAAAACACAATTCTTGCGCCAGGCGGAAGCGGCAGGTTTGCCCACCATCGATGGCACAGGAATGCTCATCCACCAGGGTGCAAAAGCCTTCAAAATTTGGACGGGCGAACCTGCCCCGGTGAATGTGATGCGGCAGGCGTTGCTGGCAAAACTGAACGCTGAAAAACCAGTAATTGAGGGCTGAAATGGAAATTTTGGGTGGCCCAATATTCGCCGTTGCCGGCGCAGGTGAATCGCACGGACCGGGCATCACCACCATTGTGTTTGGCTGTCCCCCCGGATTGCACCTGTCTGCCGCTGCAGTGCAAGCGTATCTTAATCGCCGTCGACCCGGAAGTAGCAAGCACGGAACCCCGCGTCACGAGGCCGACCGGGTTGTTTTTTTAGCGGGCATCTATCAGGATGACTACAAAACGCTGCTGGCGGGCGCGGAAATTTCGGTGCAGGATGGTGAAACGGAAACCCGTACCCACACTTACGCCGAAGGCTTCACCACTGGCGAACCGATTGCTGCGCTGGTGCTTTCGACGGCGAAGAAAGCGGAACACTACCGGCAGTTTATGGGGGAAGCAGGCGCAGTGCGGCCCGGCCACACCGATCTGGTCAAATACCACCAATCGCGGGGATTTGTGGACGTGCGCGGCGGTGGGCGGTCGAGCTATCGCTCAACTGTCAGCGATGTGATTGGTGGCAGCATTGCCCGTATCTTTCTGGCGCAGCAATTTGGCACCGTATTTTTGTCATCTATCGTGCAGGTGGGCAGCTTGAAAGCGCAACGCACCCTGAGCACCCACATAGAACAATTGCGCCATCATTTTGAGGGGGTGCCCATTCCTCCGACAGAAATCGCCGCATTGGAGGCAGAGCTGGCTGCCGCCGAACTCTACACCCTTGACGCCGACTTTGCCCAACAGGCTGCCGACCTCATCAAGCAAACCCGCATGGCAGGCGATTCCATCGGCGCGGCGGTGGAGGTGGTGGGAGTGAATGTGCCGCCACTGGCGGGCGATCCACTGTACCAGAGCCTCAAGCTACGATTGATGGGTGTGCTGGGAGGGCTACACGCCGCTCAATCGGTGGCAGTAGGGGATGGACAGGCGGTGGTCCGTCGGCGGGGGAGCGAGAATAACGACCCTATTCGGCGCAGTGGCTACCAGCGCAACAGCCACGGCGGCCTCATCGGCGGCATCACCACCGGCGCGCCGCTGGTCTTTCGGGTGGGATTTAAACCCACATCCACCATCACCCGGCCGCAACAATCGGTACGGAAGAATCTGGAAGAGATAGATTTTCAACTGGAAAAAGGCAGACACGATCCCTGTGTTGGCGTGCGGGCGGGAGTCACCCTGGAATCTCGAATGGCAATTGAAGTGCTGAACGCCGTGCTGATGCATCAATCGCAAGTTGTGGATCGGGACGTTTTTCAATTATGGTGATCAGAAATATCATTCTCACCGGTTTTATGGGAACCGGAAAATCGACTGTTGGGCCGGCGCTGGCACAGGCGCTGGGCTGGCAATTTGTGGATATGGATAACCTTATTGAACAGCGCGAAGGGCGTGCCATCCGCGAAATTTTTGCTGCCGCTGGTGAAGCCTATTTTCGGCGGCTGGAAACCGACCTGTGCCGTGAGTTGAATACCTGGCAGAACCGGGTTATTGCTACCGGCGGTGGCACGTTGGTGAATCCCCGCAATCTAAAAACTGTGTCGGCGCACAACCTGGTTGTCTGCCTGGATTGCGCCCCCGATATGCTGTGGGAACGGCTATCTGTTGCCACCGACCGCCCGATGCTTGATGGGAATGACCGCAAAACGCAATTGCTCAATCTGCTGGTGCAGCGACAGCCCGCGTACGCGCGCATTCCACATCATATTGACACCACCCGGACAGCGGTGGAAACGGTTGTGACACAGGTAATGACACTGTGGAATAGATTGGATCCCCGCGAAAGCGGGAATGATAAATTACAGCAAACCTGGTTCAGGGTAGAAGATGGAGATATTTAAATGACAAACCCCATTCAAATCCTCGTTGCTACTCCCACCGGTGAATACCCCATCATTTTGGGGGATGACATTCTGGGCGAGGCCGGAAAACTTTTGGGCGAACGAGGTTTTACCGGGAAATGTGCTGTCGTCGCCAATCCTACAGTGGGGCAATATTACGCTGAACCAACGCTCAACAGTCTGCGCGATGCCGGTTTTCAGCCGGTTCTGTGTGAAATCCCCGACGGCGAAGCGCACAAAACGCTGCGCACCGTCTCGACGCTGTACGACCAATTCTTGGCGGCGGAACTGGAGCGGAGCAGCCCGATTGTGTCGCTGGGAGGGGGCGTCACCGGCGACATTGCGGGGTTTGCGGCTGCCACGTATCTGCGCGGGGTGCCCTTTGTCCAGATTCCCACCTCGCTGCTGGCAATGGTCGATGCCAGCGTAGGGGGGAAGACCGGCGTTGACCTGCCGCAGGGGAAGAATTTGGTGGGGGCATTCAAACAACCGGAACTGGTGCTGATTGATGCAGCGGTGTTGCAAACGTTGCCCGGTGCGGAGTTTCGGTCGGGGTTGGCGGAGGTGCTGAAGCACGGCATCATCGGGCATCCTGAATTATTTGAAAAATTACGTGTGGGCGATTTTACCCTGCCGTGGATGATTGCTGAAGCAGTGAAGGTGAAAGTTGGCGTGGTGCAGGAAGACCCTTTTGAGCGGGGCAGGCGGGCAGTGTTGAACCTGGGGCACACATTCGGACACGCTTTTGAGAAGCTGTCGAATTACAGCCTGCGGCACGGTGAGGCAGTGGCGCTGGGGATGGTGTGCGCGGCGCGGCTATCGGTAACCCTGGGGCACTGTTCCTCCGCAACCACCGGGCGAATCATTGACGCGCTGGAACACCTTGATCTGCCCACCACTGTGCCCGACCATGATCCCGAATCGGTGTGGGCGGCGATGGGTGCGGACAAAAAGAAGCAGGCGGGCAACCTGCGTTTCGTCCTGCCCCGCGCTATCGGTGATGTGGATATTTTTACCGATGTACCGGTCAGTGCGGTGAAAGACTCCGTAAAACGAGTCCACTGAAAAAATAACAGAGGAAATACTACCAGTGACAACGATTTTACTGCTTCACGGACCGAACTTGAATTTGTTGGGCACGCGAGAGCCGGAGGTATACGGCTCGATGACGCTGGAAGAAATCAACCAACGGGTGATGGACACTGCCGCCGAGCGCGGTGTCAACGTGCGTACCCTCCAATCGAACAGCGAGGGCGCGTTGATTGATGCCCTGCACAAGGCGATGGACTGGGCAGACGGCGTCATCTTCAACCCCGGCGCGTACACGCACACCTCTATTGCGTTGCGAGACGCCATCGCCGGGACGGGGTTGAAAGTGGTGGAAGTGCACCTCAGCAACATTCACGCCCGTGAGGAATTTCGACACAACAGTCTCATTGCCCCGGTGTGTGTGGGGCAAATCAGCGGCTTTGGCTGGCGAAGCTACCTGCTGGCGCTGGACGCGCTGCTGATGCGTGAAGCGTGAAAAATTATCAATTACGAATGGTCAATTGCAACTTTGTAACTTTATAACCTTGACACCTTATGGAATTTGAAACAACCAATACCATGTTAGATGGAACGATTGTCGGCATTTTGCGCGCCGAAGTGGCAGATGTTTTTGCTGTGCGGGGCCTGCATGTGCCACCGAAAGAATCGCAAGAACCATTGTTTTTGATGGTGAATTATTGCACAGCGATTCGGAATATGTGTACCAAACCATCGCCGACCGCTGGCGGCAGCACGAATACACGCCGATGCTGCGGCGCGGCAAAACCGCCATCGAACTGGTGGCGCAACCGGGCGTTGTGCATCCCAAACCGGGCAACCCGCTCATCAACCTGGGTCTATTCATCGTCACCGTCGTTTCGGTGCTGGCAGTGAGCGCGCTGAACGAGGGTGTGAATCCGCTGGAAAACCCGGCGGGACTGCTTAAAGGACTGCCGTTCACGCTGGCATTTTTGGCGATTTTGGGCACCCACGAATTTGGGCATTATTTCGCGGCGCGATACCACAAAGTGGCGGTCACACTGCCGTATTTTATTCCCTTCCCCACCATTTGGGGCACCTTTGGCGCGTTCATCCAGCTTCGCTCACCAACCATCACCCGCAAGCAGTTATTCGACGTGGGGATTGCCGGCCCCATCGCCGGGCTGGTGGTGGCAGTGCCGGTACTCATCATCGGTTTGCTCAAATCCACTATTGGGCCTTTGCCCACCGGTGGCGGTTTTATTATGGAAGGAAATTCTCTCTTCTACTGGTTGGCAAAATATGCCATTTTTGGACAACCGCTCCCCGCCAATGGGATGGATGTTTTTCTGCATCCACTGGCGTGGGCGGGGTGGTCGGGCCTGCTGGTGACGGCATTCAATTTGTTTCCGGTGGGGCAGCTCGACGGCGGGCACGTGGCGTATGTGTTATTTGGCAAAGCCACCAAAATTGTAGGCTATGTGGTGGTTGCGGCGCTGCTGGCGATTGGCTTCTTCTGGCAGGGATGGTTGTTCTGGGCCTTGTTGATTGTGCTCTTTATTGGCGTGGGACATCCGCCACCACTGAATGAGCTGGCACCCATTGGCAGGGGGCGCAAGATTCTGGGGGGCGCGATGATTGTAGTTTTTGCGTTACTTTTTGTCCCCGTGCCTTTGGTGATTGTTTGAAATGCCCCAAAATTGAAGCATCCTCCATCCCGTGTTATAATTTCAATTTGTGATCCGTGAAACTTTTGCTGGAAATTATCACTCACTGGAGTTTGGCGAGAATTATATTATTGCTCACAGACAGCTAAAGATAACATTT
>CAYPUV010000212.1:0-6777 GCA_964413895.1 uncultured Anaerolineaceae bacterium | reverse complement strand
CTCTGGGCCTGATGATCCTGCCCCACGAAAACTGCAACTTTCGCTGTGTTTATTGCTACGAAGAGTTCAAACGAGGGAAGATGGGGCAAGGCCTCATCAACGGTCTCAAAGCCTTTGTTGATCAAAATGTCGGGAAATACAGCGGGCTGGGCATTTCGTGGTTCGGTGGAGAACCATTGCTGGGATACGACGTTATCTGTGATCTCTCAGCGTCATTCATCGATAGCTGCGAGCGGTACGGGGCCACGTATTGGAGCGGTATGTCCACCAATGGCTACCTGCTCACGCCGGAGATGGTAGACTCGTTATTTGAGCATGGGATCAAGAGCTTCCAGATATGCGTTGATGGTCCCGAGGCCATGCACAACCGGAAGAGGAAAATGGCGGGAGGCGGAGGTACATACAAAAGGATCGTTGAGAACCTTTTGCATATGCGTGATCGAGAAGAGGACTTTCTCGTCAGCATCAGAGTCAATTTCGACAACGAATCGGTCCCCGTCATAGAGACGTGGCTCGTTGACGAGATGGCCCCCCGATTCGCCCACGATCCGAGATTTGGTCTGCATTTCGAACCTATCACCAAACGCGGCGGCCTGAATGACTCCACTTTGGATGTCTGTGATCTTCAGTTTGCTTTCTCGATCAGGTCGAAATTCTTTGAGAAAGCGCTCACACTTGGCTTCTCGGATCTGACCGTCAAGAAATACCTGATCCCCCATGGCTTGGTGTGCTATGCTGCCCGGGAGTCATCGTTTATCGTGGGTTCAGACGGAGCTGTCTACAAATGCTCTCTGGCATTCAATGATCCCCGCAACAGGGTGGGTGAGTTGACTAGCGATGGACAGCTACTGCTCGATGATGCCAAGGTGTCCATGTGGACCTCATTAGAAGGTCGGGATACTAGCGACTGTGACTCTTGTTCCTTCTATCCTTGTTGTCAAGGCAGAAAGTGTCCGTATGTGACTATCACAAAAAATAAGCCAGCCTGTCCCATCACCCAGGGGATGTACGCGACTCTGGTCAGGTTGGTTGCGTTTGGCCAGGGAGCCGATTTCCGGCAAGAATACCATAATATAGAGAGGGGGTGATCGATGCCAAGAGCTTTTGAACTCAGTATTCGTGTTTCGTAGACTAACGGAGGTGATTTTATGTTAGAAAAGGTCGAAGAGGTCAGGGGAGCGGTAGCCAAGATCGTGGACGGCAAGATGACCATCTGGAATGCGCGTCTGGACATGGCTGTGCAAACTAGTGACGTGAGGAAGATAGACGCGCTTCTGGCGCATTCTCCTGTAGCGGATGGCAGTGGCTGCGACTGTAACTGCTTTGGAATATCCATCCCTGGGCAGGAAGTTATTCAACCCAAATAGGCACCACTAGAAACCTGACTGCTACCAAGGGCAGCGCGAGTGAGGAGAGTTCGATGAGATATCGCTCGCGCTGTTTACATTGAGCCGAAAAATCAAGTAAGTTTGGGGTTGCGCACAAGAAAGTGTACACAGTGGCAAATGAACGGTTGAAGGTGGACGAAAGTCCGAGCTTCACTACGTCAAAGATGTGTGTCATAAGCTCCGGCCTTTTCATCATTTAATAGGAATTTTCTTTTGCTCTCTCGGATTGACAAATCCGGGGATGGCGGGATTTGTCAATCCCCGCCGAGCAAGAGTGTGATAATTTATCGGTGGTGCTATGGGCAAGTTAGCAACTTGCCCTACGTGACTTAAAAAATTTAAGATGGCTTGGAAAGGAGACATTATTTATGAAGAAAGTATTGTTGCTGATAGCAACCCTATTTGGTGGTGTGATTGCTGGTGTGATTGCTGGCCTCCTCATGCCCGCCGAGCAGCGCGAGAAACTTTCTCGATCGCTGGCGGCCCCTATCAAGTCGTGTCTAGAGCATGTGCCAGACGAGTGACCTTGAAAAATCATTATGTCTGGCGTGCTCCAGAGATTGGAACAGAACATACAGATGCCCGCCCTCTCACAAGAACAGCAGTAGAAACGGGCGAGACGCCCTGCGGGGCATTACATAAAAAGTCGAGATTTCTAAAGATGAGGAGACAAACCTATGAAAAACACAAATTGGAAACCGTTTATGATGTTTGGTGCGATCATCGTCTTGATATTTTTCTTTGGTCTGATCTTCTTGGCGATGATGTTTTCCCGCGCTGGTCCTGTCGGCCCAGAGACAACGCAAGGGAGCTGGTGGCCAGGAATGTGGGGAGTGGGGCTGGGGCCCTTCATGGTGATTTTTCCTTGTTTCGGCTTGATCGTGATACTCTTTATGGCGTTTTTCTTTTTCCGGATGATGGCAGGTGGTGGTGGACCAATGTCGGGGATGATGGGCCGCGGCGGGCCGATGTCGGGGATGATGGGCCATAGCCACGACCCACAATCACAGAACCAGGTCTCGCCGACTGAATCTCAAGACGCCTGCCCTTCGTGCGAATCTCCCATTCAGGCCGGTTGGAAGGTGTGCCCCTATTGTGGTCAGGCGCTGGCCTGAGGAGAAGACTAAGATGAACAAGAATTGAAGAATTGGGGGGCGTGCGTCCGGAGGTCGAAATAGGGGTATTTGGGCGAAGCAGCAACCTTAAGAATTCAGGAATGATGTGCAGTTTTCCAGATAATGCCCTATGAGTCCACTGAAAAAAGGTGTTTATTTCACGCAAAGCCGCCAAGGATGCGAAAAATATATACAAAAGGGTGCAAGAAGACACACAAAAAATAACTTAAAAAAAATTGTGATTTGGCGTCTTGGCGTGAGAATTTTGGTTTTTTCAGTAGCGTCGCCCAATAATCAGTGCTTGGGCCACAACTACAGCACGTCGGCAAGGTTATCAAAGAGGCCTTGCCAACCAGTTTGCAAGTGGATATATTCGCCGAGTGTTCTTTCCCACGAACCCTAGCAACTGGCGAACATCTCATACTTAGTGCCGATCCATTATATTTTCTACTAGGTGAGTATGTCTTTAGCGAAGGCAGGTTGCCGAATCGCTAATTATGTTGTTTTTTGATACGTATATGAGTTTAGATTTCGCAACATTTATGGATCTTTTAGCCTTCCTTCTCCCGGCTTCTATTGCCCTCATTGCCCTCTTCTGGCCAAACTTGCAGGCTCTTTACAGACGGCGAGCAGTCACCCGTTTGATTCTACGAGAACTGGAAGAATTGACGCCGTCACCCAAAGAACCAGAAGATGGATGTTTTGTCGGGGCGCGGCTGAATGGGAGCGTTAGCCACAAACAAATTGGAGGGTTGAAATTATAATCATACGAATTTTTCAAGTTACAATTCATCCCGAATTCCGAGATGAATTTGAGCGAGACTTCAATACAGTATCGGTAGATACTGTAAAAAATCACAAGGGCTTAATTTCATGCCATATCGGTGGCCCAACAAAATGGAACCCGGACGATTATGTTATGGTTACGTATTGGGAAGGCGAAGAATCTTTAGCAGCTTTTGCTGGAGAAAACTGGAATCAGGCAATTATTCCACTAGAAATGCAAAAATATCCAAAATCCTTTAGTGTTGTGCATTATAGAAATGAAGTTATCGGGCCTGCACCTGCTCTTGACGTATCAGTGCAATCTCGAGTGCGATCACTGCTTTGTCTGGGGGAGTCCATGGCAAAGTGGCACGATGATCCTGCGGAATGTTCGGTATATTCTGCAACAGGCGAAAGACCTTGGCACGGTCAAATGGTTCTACTTCGAGGGTGGGGAGCCTTTTCTCTATTACGCCATCTTGCTCAAAGGCGTCCAAGAGGCAGCTTCCATGAACTTTCAGGTTGGAATCGTCTCGAACGGATACTGGGCGACCGATATAGAAGACGCCCTCGAATGGCTGAGACCTTTTGCAGGGTTGCTCCAAGACCTCTCAATCAGCAGCGATTTGTATCACTGGAGTGAGAAACTCAGCCAGCAAGCCAAGAACGCAAGCGCGGCGGCGGAGCAACTGGGCATTCCGATTGGGGTCATCAGCATCGCTCAGCCCGAGGTGACGAACGCAGCATCGGCAGCCGGCCAACTTCCGGTGGGTGAAACGGCCGTCATGTACCGTGGGCGGGCTGCGGAGAAGCTCGTCGCACAAGCTGTACGGTGGCCTTGGGACCAGCTCACCGAATGCCCGTATGAAAACCTACGTGAGCCAGGACGGTTGCATGTGGATCCATTCGGGAATCTCCACATCTGCCAGGGGATCTCGCTGGGCAATCTCTTTCACACGCCGCTGAAAGAGATTTGCGAGACATATGACCCGGATTCGCACCCCATCACGGGTCCGTTGCTTGAAGGTGGTCCGGTGGCGTTGGTACGGCACTATGCGCTACCTCATGAAGAAAGTTATGCCGACGCATGCCATTTATGCTCTGAAGCTCGCCGAGCGTTGCGCGCGCAATTTCCGGAGATCCTCACGCCGGATCAGGTGTATGGGGTGGTCGAAGGTTAGTAAGAAGCTCAAATGAGGGCAAAAGTCGGCCAACACGCCTTGGAGTCGACGCGGGCTATGCGGCGGCAATTGGTGCGAAAGCGGTATTCCGTCAGACACTAACCTGCTGGATGAGGTGGTCTCGCTCCCCGGCGGGCTGGTGGAAGCCGGTGTTCCGGCGGTGGTCGGGTCGCAGTGGCGTGTACGCGAGTTGACCACCGCCATGCTAATGTCCATCTTTTTCGACAAATGGCGCGGCGAGGAGCTTTCACCCGCGGAAGCACTGCGGCAGGCGCAGATCACCGTGCGCGACAGCGTCAGTGCGGAACACTACCGGCAATATTTGTCAGAATACGCCGACCACACCATGACCCCAGCGGCTGTCGCAGATGAGTTTTGCAAAGCAGCGCAGTTGGAAGATTACACCCATCCCTATTATTGGGCGGGGTTTATGTACGTTGGCAAATAAACGAAAGGAGTTGGCTGCCATGGATGCGCAAGACGTGCTGTACGCGGCGGAAAGAATTTTTGCATTTCTTGACCCTGACCGGCAAACGGCGGTGCGGTCATTGTTGGAGCGGGCAAAACAGGGTGAAAAAGTTGATAATTTTTTAATTGATGAACTCCGCAAGAACCCGAAAATCCGCAAATGGCTGAAACATGCTCTGGGGCTGAGCAAGGATGTTGTTATGGCATATGACTCGCTCCCCGGGGATGTTGGCAGTATCTCCGCGCCGGTGTATGTCTGTCCGCACGGCGATTTCGAATGGGAGATTTGGCGTGAGGGGCAGCCCATTCCGCCCTGCCCCGTCCACAATGTGCCGCTTGTATCGTCAACCGACAAGGAAGGGGAGTAAGTGTATGGTGACGAAATTTTGGGGAAGCGCGGGCGGAGACTTGTCAAAAAAATGGGCGGAACTGCTGCTCAGCCCGGCGTTTCTCTTCTGGTTGGGAACCTTTTTGCTCGCCACGTACCCCATCGGTTGGAAAAAAGTGTGGGAATGGCTCATCATCGGCGATAGTTTTGAACAGGTGGCTCGGCTGGTGGGGGGATTACTACTCGTGTATTTCAGCTCCTTTCTCATCTCCCGATTCAATCGGGTCGTTCTCCGAATTCTGGAAGGGTATTATCCACCGTTTTTGGGGTTTTGGGCCGATTGGCTGGCCGGTTTTCAGGAGCGAAAAATCAATAAACAGGAGACGCAATGGCAAACTCTGCGGAAAAAGAAAAAAGTCGGCAGCCTTTCCCGCGCAGAACGGCAGAAACTGGCTTCGCTCGAAATGGATCTGCATTATGTGCCACCGTTGCCAGAATTGATGATGCCGACCACACTGGGCAATATTCTGCGCACCGGTGAAACGTTGCCTCGCCAGAAATACGGCTTGGATGCCGTGGTATGTTGGTCGCGCCTGTGGCTGGTATTGCCAGAAACAGCGCGGGCAGAATTGACGGCAACGCGGCAACAACTCAACCAACTGGCTAGCTGGTGGTCGTGGGGGCTGCTGTCGTTGATGTGGATGTACTGGCTGCCAGTGTCCGGTATTCTCAGTGTGGTGTGGATGTGGCTGGCTTATCGCCTGATGTTGCCAGTGGCTCGTACTTACGCTGATTGGATTGAAGGCGTTTTCGATTTGTACCGTTGGGAGCTTTACAAACATCTGCACTTGTCGCTACCGGGATCATCCGCAAAGGAAGTCGAATTGGGTGAGCAACTGACAAAACTCATCTGGCGGGGAGCGGTGGATGAATCGACAACCTTCGTTCACCCGGCAAAATAAATCCAATCCACTGCAATCGGATCATGGTATAATTTACTCAGAAAGATTTGCAGATGCGCGTTCGCGATTGTCCTCATTGCGAATTGAAACTCAGCCGCACTAAATGCGGCGATAAACATTGGGAGCAGTCACTAAAACCCTGTATAATCATAGCATCACATTTTTGACAACAATTTTTTCGCGCGACAATCCGCCCCGTCTCACTATCCTGAGCGGCAAGCCTGCAACATCTGCCGGAATTGTTCGTGTAAATTACGAAGGACGGTGGAATGGCTCGCACGTATATTTTCGAAGGGGCACGTTGCTATTCAGCCCGGTGGGGACGAGTGGCACAGTTTGCAATTGCCGCAGGCATGATTTTTTCTGCGCTGGCGTGTTCTGCCGCCACACCACCGCCAACCGCACACCCGCCTCCCGCCGCCGAGATTTCATCTGCCACCCCTACTTCTGCACCGAGTGCCACGCCGTCCCCCCCTCCACCCACTGAAACTTCCTCACCCACATCCCCCCCAACAGAAACATCAACGCCCACCCTCACCCCGCTTCCAACCGATACCCCCACCGTTACCC
>CAYPUV010000211.1:0-6783 GCA_964413895.1 uncultured Anaerolineaceae bacterium | reverse complement strand
TGTAATAACTTTGCAACCTGAGTAGCATCCTGGACAATTGAGTGCCATCGTGGGGCCGAACGGGAACTGGCAAGGCCTGACGCACGGTTGGGTGGGCACCATCTGGCTGATGTAGATACTAACGCCCAAAATTTAGCCGATTGCGAACCAGCGAAATCACCTTCAAAGCAAAAGTGACATCGCAAGCGCAACCAATTTCTAAAACGGAAGGGTAGCAATTCCCCCACATTTTGCTTGGTGCGATCCGTTCGCTCGAAACCAGCCTTAGCCTTACGCAGATGTAACGACTCAGTCGCTATCCAGCGGACCATAACAACCGGTTTTCTTTCCAATCCATACGGCTACCCCCAAGAATATACCAATATAAACACTTCCGAGCAGACCACCTAGTCCACAGGGATTTCCTGAAAATATTAAAATCATGGATACGAGAGCACTGATTATGACCAAGTATGATAAAAACGTGATCATGTCGTTGAGCGGCTGGCAATCTAAATCGCTGCACAACCACCACCAGAGTAGCAAGAAACCCAATGCTGCGGAAAAGGCAACTGCGGAGGCTATAAGACTTGCTTTAGCTGGAGGGGTAAAAATGCCTGCGCATCCGGCACTGAGCGCGAAGGCTGCGGCTGCGAGCAGCGCCAGTAGCGCAAGGAGTAACAAAGACTTACAGAGAAAATCGGGCCAGTCGAAACCGTCATCGTCATCATCGTCTCCACCTCCCTCACACGGACTAAAGCTATCAAACTCGCTGAGAGGTATATTTTGACTTTCCTCCTGACATGGTTCCCCTGAATTGATTTTTAGAACGGGTTCTATGGTCGGAGCATTTTCATAGAGATGCTCTGTTGGTCCGGGTACTCCAGATCCAAAATCAGTTTCCCCGTCGCCGAATAACCATTCATAAGCATCTGGTGTTGGTCCCGAAAGGATTGGGGTGAAGGTAACCTTACGTTTGGTTTTATTATCTGATGGGTCTTCGAGACACTCTCCGATATTGACATTAACATCTACTATCTCGGGACATTCACACATTTGAAATCCGATGAAATCAGAAAGAGGTATGGTCAAACAGGACGCACAACCATCTGGTCCATATATGCATAAACTGGGATCTGACGCGGGTATGGTGACATAAAGATATTCGAGTTCGCTAGGTGGTCCATTACCTCCAACAGGTATCATTTGAGGTACGATATCACCATTTCCTAAATGCCATTGGTGTGAAATTGGAGTCGGTCCCCACCAGTCTGGGATAAATTTTACTTTACGCTTTACTTGCCCATCATTCTCATCCCGTACGCATTCCTGAACTCGTATTTGGACTTCCAATATTTCTGGACAATCCTCTGGGGGCTGGCATTCTGGTATTGAGTCAACCGGGACAACGAATGGTGGGCATCCCGATGGCTCTCGGTCAGGGCCTTGTCCCAAAAAGATACTTACAACTGGCTTTGGACTGATCGGGGTCGGATATCGACAAACATTTGTGAACGTGCCAATACCACCAGGGGTTATACCAATTGAACTCTTTTGCTCCGGTACTCCATCAGGACCACAATCAAGCTCTGCTTCTATAAAGCGAGAAGTGGTATTCTCTATTTCGATATCTATGGTTACCGATACGCTTCCATCGGAATTACATTTCCAACGCACGGGCTGCGGTCCTACATCGTCATCAATGCCTGCTAAGCTTATGATTGGACATTCAATGCATTGAATGTCAGCACTAAAAGCAGGCACTACACACTCTTCATCCGTTACGCATCTTGCTGTTACAAAAACAGTGCCACCGCATCTACAACTTTCATCCTGTATCGGAAAAATGATTTCCCAATTGCCAGGCGAAAGGGAAGATGCGCCCGTCCACGATGTGAATTCACCATCAATAGAGTCGCAGGATATTGCAACCTCTACCTGCGCGCCCTCGAAGGGTTCAGCACAGTCATCTACCGTACCAACTATCCGCAATGAAGTTAAGGGAATGCCAATTCCTATAACCGGCTCTACAGTGATATTACACATTACTTTTCGCCCTTTCTTTCATTGTTTAGGTTTTTCCGCCTAACACGGGCTCAAGCTTCGTCTATCTCATTGGCTGAATAGGATGTAGCAGTAACTCAGCAAATGCCCTTGTGAGCGGCTGGCCCGTATCAATCTCAATAAAAAGAAACTGACCAGCTGGATTTACTTCCAGGAATACATATGTCCCATCAGGTTGTTGCCGCAGGTCAATACAACCATAGTGAAGCCCTAATTTTCTCAATAGGTCAATAAGTTTCTGGGCTAGCGTAGCAGGCAATTGGTGATCTTCCCATTTTGCCGTTAAATCGAGCCGCCAATCGATCTTAGCCTCAACAACATTGGTTCCTACTTCGGCAGCAAACACTCTATCACCAAATACGTTGACACGTATGTCTTTGCCTTTTTCAATTTTTTCTTGAACGATAATTGGTGCGTATTGTAATTTATCCAGATACTCCAGATCTTCTTGAGTCAGTAATCGAGTTTCAGCCAATTGATCAGCGGGTGAGGTAAAGGCTTTATATATGCATTTACCATCAAGCTTACTCCAGAAGGCACGAATCCTTTCTGGGTCATTTGACATCAATGTTTGGGGAATCAATAAACCTGCTTCTTGAGCTGTGCGCAATTGCAAAGGTTTTCTCCCTGCCGAAACTTCCGCAGTTGGATGGTTTATAATCGGCACACCTGTTGCTGCTAAAGCTCCCACTAGCAGAGCTGAGTTTTCTCGGACACAAAATGCTCGTGCTTGACGATCCGTGACTTGCGCATCGATCATTGCTCTTTTTGATCTTCGCCACCAAACACTACGAACTGAGTCTAATGTAATAAGATTTTGCCCATTTGTAATTACAAAGTTCGAAGAACCTCCGTCTAATGAATAACTTGCAACACTTTGAGAAGGTAAGGTGGAACTATCCCAAATTACAGAAGAAATACTCTCTTGTGCATCCAGAATAACTGCAACCGATTGAGCATGAATATCATCCTCTGGTGCTATTATCAAAATGGTGTCTCTCATCTAAATAGAATCCTATAGGTTTACCCGAAACCCGTATAATTTAGAATCAGGTATCTTCATCATCATTAGCGCCATCAGTCTGAGCATCAGGGTAACGATTGAAACCCTTATCGGCGAGTACATCTACACTCGTTAGGGTACTGAACGGAGAATTCGAACCTTCGACAGTTTGACCCTGTAAAAGGCTACCATTAGGAGCCAATCTTTCAAAGAATTTTTTACTTCGCACTTCTAATGGGTACAACTCCGCTTTAGTGAAGCTGAGTTCGCTTGTTGCTGATGGTCTAGCTAGCACAAATGGCAATTCCCCTCGATCTAAGGACTGTTCTAGAGGCCCTTGGTCAGTTGTATCTGGAAGTGGAGGAATAACTGGATTAGGTTGCCGAGAATCGAAATTAGCAACTACCCCTACCACATCGCAGGAACTGTTCATAATGACAAGTATTGCATTTGCCTCTATACCAATTCCTTGGGAAGATTCGAACTCAAAACAAATGTGATTCAGCCCAGTCAAAAAACTATACCCAAGTGACTCGATGCCCCTCAACGTTAAACCACGATCCAGTTGTTTCTCTATTGCTTCGACTACGTGTTGATCTTTCAACGCAGGTAGTGCTTGATCGGGATATTTCGAGTGCAGCTGCGAACGATCTTTCTCAAAAATCTCCTTTAATTTCGTAATACGTTCGTGTGTCATAGTAATTTCTCCTTTGTACTATAGATCCTGACAAATCTTGATAGAAAGTTACGTCTTGCTGCCTAATCATAAAGTAGAAGGTACAGACCTCCCATAATACCGCGATTTCCTCCCAAATCCAGTTTTATTGGCAAACAATCTTAAAATCTTTCAACGCTGTCGCTTTTCAATACTTAGCTTTATATACTTTCAGATTCTGGAGACGCAATCGAAAATCTGATTCTGTACAGCACCCTAACGTTTAAGTTAACCGGCAACTCAATGCGCCAAAAAAAGAAAGCGTCATCACCAGCTATATCAGCGGCAATGGCGTTTCTTGTGTGTCAGTCGCCCGGTTCAACGGCTTGTGCCCCGTATGGGGTACTTGTTGCACGAAAAGCGCCCACCCGTTTGGGCGTTGCGTCGGCAACGTTTTTCAATTAGCGTGTTTTGCTGTTTCAGTATACAACATTTCCCCCAATTTGTACATCCTTTTGGAATTTTGGCCACGGCTGTTGCAAAGTCAATTTTAAGGTTTCAAAAAATCGTTGCTTTTCCCCCATCCCCCCTATTTCCCCCCTTTCCCTGAGGGGAAGGGGGGAGTGCACCCAAAGGGCACAGGTGCAACAGCCCTGGAATTTTGGCAGCAATTCTCTTGCATTTTCACGTCATTCTCCAACCAGCGGACGCACGACTCCCCCCCCTGGCTCCGGCACCTGTGGGTCCAACCCCAACAATCGCCGCGCCAACGATAATTTCGCCCGCGCCGATGGATGATACAGCCCGTAATGCCGCACCCGCCGCAACCCCGCTGCTTTGTTGTCGGGACCAGGTACATTCCGACAGCGTACATAATCTGGATTACGTGCTTTTCTCTTTGCCATTCCCCCTTTTTACTCCTAATCCGGATTTGACAAATTTACTCTTTCCTTAACCTGTCACGAATGGGGACAAGGTTTTAAATCGGGTCAAACAGGCAATTTGGCGTTGGGCAGGATGCGCCAATTGGCGCTTGTACACTGCTGGCGAAAAATGCTATGATTTATTTATAATCATCGTAGAGACAATTAAAAACACCATTTAAGTGGAGGTAAAGATTATGAACGGTTTAAAAATCAGTACAGTCGGATGGTCACTTGGAGGGTTGTTAGCAATCTCTTACGTACTTTGTGTCATTTGGGATGTGCTATTTCCCAACCTGGCTATGTATCCAACATGGCAACAATTGCTCCCGGGCTTTGGTTGGACAGCCATAGGCTTGATTGTAGGTTTTATCGAAACGCTTGTATATGGCTTCTATATCGCCGTAATATTTGTGCCGTTGTTTAATTACTTGCTTCGCCGCCAAGGTGCCGTCACAATCAACCAGTAGCATCATGCTACTTTTGTGATTGAAACGACTTTCGCCAAACTCCAGTTTTTTAGAAATCGATGGGGAATCGAGATGACGACGCTTTATGACGTAATTGTGGTGGGGGCAGGTCCTGGGGGCGCCACAGCCGCCTACTTTCTGAGTCGAGCCGGTAAGCGCGTGCTGGTGCTGGAAAAAGAAACGTTGCCCAGATACAAAGCGTGTGGCGGTGGCGTTTCGGCTTCTTTACTGCAAGAGGTGTTTCCCTTTTCTTTCAACTCTGTGGTTGAGGCCGAGATACAGCATGTTTCATATGTATTTGAGGGTCACACTGTCACTGTCCCCCTACAAAAGCACGCTGTTTTGACTGTAATGCGCGACCATTTTGATGCGCTGATACTGTCTAGGGCGCAAGTTGAAGTGCGGCAAGGCCTTGCAGTGCGCAATTTGAGGGAAAACACAGTAGGTGTAGAGGTTGAAACAACCACGGGAGAGACGTTCGCGGCACGTTACGTTATTGGCGCAGATGGAGCGAATTCGGTTGTTGCTCACCAAGCCGGGTTAAGGCGGAACAAGCAAATGGCCGCGGCCATTGAAGCCGAAGTACCAGCTCAAAACGATGTTTTGCAACGTTTTGACAATACCATCGTTTTTATTTTTGATGACGTTCACTTGGGTTACGCCTGGATTTTTCCCAAAAGAACCTGTTTGTCTGTGGGCGTTGGTGCGTTCCACCCACGCCCCGGCGAACTGCAAGCTCTGCTAAAACAGGTGACGGGGAAATACAACATTAATCTGGATGGTGTTCCGATAAAAGGTCACCCCGTCCCCATTTTTTTGAAACACGAAAAGATTGTTACCAACCGCGTGCTATTGGTTGGCGACGCCGCCGGACTGGTTGATCCATTTACGGGTGATGGCATTCGGCTAGCAATCAAAAGCGGGCAGTTGGCCGCCCAGTCTATTTTAGCAGACAATCCGCGCCGCTACGCCAAACAGGTATTTCGGCAAATTACGCTGAGCCATACATTTGGAATGCTTCTATCCCGATTATTTTATCGTTTCCAGCGTATTTGCCTTCGAACAGGCGCGTCTAATCCACAGATTACCAGCACCTTTGTGGCCCTGATTTCAGGGCATATCTCGTATCCGAGCCTGATCCTGCGCGGGCTGAGCAAAGCCCCGGTGATACTCCTCAAACAACTGTTGCCAAACTCTTGAGCCGCCAACGAAATCCAATCTGGATTCCCGCCTTCGCACCCGCGGGGCACAGCGGGAACGACAACCATCCAATTTGCTTACATTGATTTTTAGGCCGAAAAGAACTGGCAGCCTATGAGCCGGTTATTGCTGATCTGGCGCTGATTTCTCCTCCGGCAACACCTTCACCAGCATTGAAAGGGCGATCAATAACCCGTATCAACCACACTGAGCCATCGGCATTTTCTCCCCATTCGCCGAAAGCCAACTTGAGGTGGTGGCAACTGCTCCGAAAACTCCTGATGTATCCCATTCCCACCTGGCGTGTTCGTGACCATTGAGCCGTATGGAGGCAGCCCTGAACCAACAGGGGGCAAAGTGTTTGGCGGTTCATTTTGAGGTAAATTTATGCATCCTCTTCGTCCATCTGGCGCAACAAATTAGCCATTTCGATGGCAGCCAGAGCGGCTTCTACGCCTTTATTGCCGGCTTTGCTGCCGGCCCGTTCAA
>CAYPUV010000210.1:0-6800 GCA_964413895.1 uncultured Anaerolineaceae bacterium | reverse complement strand
GACTGGGACATAGTAGCGGATTGTCTGAAACTGGTAAATATGACACATCTGGCAAACCGACAGATTGGTGAGCTATCGGGTGGGCAGCAACAGCGTGTCTTTATCGCCCGCGCACTGGCGCAAGAGACCGAATTAATGTTAATGGATGAGCCATTGACCGGATTAGACGTAAACTCACAAGAAGCAATCTTCTCAATCTTAAACAAACTTCGTCAGCGCAACGTCACCGTACTAGTTGCCACACACGACCTCAATTTGGCTGCGGAACGCTTTGATCGCCTGATGCTTCTCAATCGACGGGTAATTGGCTTTGGATTGGCACGCGACGTACTGACACCGGCACTTTTAAACCAGGCCTACGGCGGGCAGATGCGCCTGATCGATACGGCTGACGGGGCCGTTGTATTAAATGATAGCTGTTGCGGCGGTGGACACGAACCTCACTGAAAAAACAGCACAAAACCCTGTTCGTCTTTTTGACAATACCTATTTCAGGTTTATAATGCACTGAAATAACCTAATCACCACGGGAGCCGGGGCAAACCAGGCTGAGATGACCCTAAAATGCGGGGCAGACCGTTTAACCTGACCCAGATAATGCTGGCGTAGGGACGGAATACATAAAAGTTGAACGCCTTCTGACCGGTCAGGAGGCGTTTTATTTTATCCAATGGCAAAATTCATCATCTTTGCAAATGGTATTGCTACCAACCCAATTGAGAATCGCCACCACATTGACCCCGGCGATACTATCATCTGCGCCGATGGAGGCACGTTGCACGCACTGGCAGCGGGCATTACCCCAGACACCATCGTGGGCGACCTGGACTCGCTACCCACCGACGTGCAATTGCAAATGCAGGCCGCCGGCGTAGAAATTCTGCGCCACCCCGTAAAAAAAGACCAAACAGATCTGGAACTTGCGCTGACAGTGGCAGCGAAAAGAGGCGCAACCGAAATTTTACTGCTCGCACTGTTTGGCGGCAGACTAGATCAGCAAATTGCAAATATGATGCTCCTCACCCGCCCAGAGTGGGCCGGCGTGCGGCTGCGGTTGGCCGAGGGCAACCAGCAAGCGTGGCTGTTGCGCGGCGACGACCATCTCACCCTCACCGGCTCACCGGGCGATACCCTTTCGGTGGTGACGTTGAGTTCGCAAATTACCGGTTTGACCATCACCGGCGCAGAATGGACGCTGCACCGCGCCACCGTTCCCCTCGGCAGTACCCGTACCATTAGCAACACCTTTGTTGCCCCGGAAGCCACCGTGCAGATTGAAACCGGTCTCGCGCTGGTGATACAAATACAAATCAGCAATTAACAATTTCTTTGGAGGTTACTCATGAAAAAGCTACTCCCTCTCTTCTTCATCCTCATATTAGTGCTGGCCGCTTGCGGACAAGCAGCAACCCCAACCCCGACAGCACAAGCGCCAGCCGAGCCAACGGCCACCCCTGTCCCCAGCCCCACCGACACCCCTGCCCCAGCAGAACCGGTTACCCTGCGGCTAATGACTCACGACAGTTTTGAGATTAGCGAAGATGTAATGACCCAGTTTGAAACCGCAACCGGCATCAAAGTGGAAATCCTCAAATCTGGCGATGGCGGCGCAGCACTGAATCAGGCAATTTTGGCAAAAGACAATCCGCTGGCCGATGTGTTCTATGGCGTAGACAACACCTTCCTCAGTCGGGCACTGGAAAATAACATTTTCGTGCCGTATGAATCACCGGAACTGAAAAACATCCCTGACATGCTCAAGCTCGATGCGGAAAACCGCGCCCTCCCCGTTGATTACGGGGATGTGTGTCTCAATTACGATAAAGCCTTTTTCGCCGCTAGCCCGCTCGATCCGCCCAGCTCGCTGGAAGATTTGGCCGACCCTGCCTACAAAAACCTGACAGTGGTGGAAAACCCTGCCACTTCCACCCCCGGGCTGGCGTTCCTACTGGCGACGGTAGGGCACTTCGGCACGGATGGTTATCTTGATTTTTGGCAAAAAATGAAGGATAATGGCGTTTCTGTGGCAGATGGTTGGGAAGATGCCTATTGGGGCCAATTCTCCGCCGCCTCTGATGGCGATCGCCCGATTGTGGTGAGCTATGCCACCAGCCCCGCCGCCGAAGTTTTTTACGCCGAGCAACCACTGGATGAATCGCCCACTGCCGCCGTAGTGAGCGCTGGAACCTGCTTCCGTCAGATTGAGTTTGTTGGCATTTTGAAGGGAACCAAACACCTGGCAGAGGCGCAGAAGCTGGTTGATTTTATGTTGAGCAAAACATTCCAGGAAGATATTCCCCTGAATATGTGGGTCTATCCCGCCAACAGCACCGCCGCCCTGCCCGATGTCTTCACCAAATTCAGCGCCGTGCCCGAAAAACCGGCCACGGTTTCCCCAGACATTATTCAATCCAGCCGCGAAACCTGGCTCGATGCGTGGACGCAAGTCGTGTTGCAATAATCAACCAAAAACGTGGTGCGTAAAACGTAATCTTCCGTACAACTCATTGCGTTTCACGTTTTACGCATCACAATCTGTCTTCAAAAAGATGACTTTATTGTGAAACGCTACGTTCAACAATCACACTCCCCCCTTCGCTATTCGCCATTCACGCGCATATTACTTTTCGCGCTGCCCCTCGCCTTCTTTATCCTCTTTTACTTCTATCCGCTGGGGGCGATTCTCAAACTGAGTTTCGCCCCGGCAGGCCAGTTCGATGTATCGGGGCTGGAAAAACTTGTACGCAACAGCCAATACCTGCGTGTATTGTGGTTCACCATTTGGCAGGCAACCGTTTCCACCCTGTTGACGCTGATGCTGGCTCTACCGGGTGCGTACATTTTCGCTCACTATCAATTTTGGGGCAAAAGTACCTTAAAAGCTATCAGCACCCTGCCCTTTGTGCTGCCAACAGTCGTGGTGGCAAACGCCTTCACTGCCCTGCTGGGTGCCCGAGGATTGCTGAACGAGTGGTTGGTCAATGCGTTTCATCTGTCTCGCGCCCCCATCCAACTTAATCACACCATCTGGATTATCTTGCTGGCACACGTTTTTTATAATTACAGTGTGGCATTGCGCATTATCAGCGCGTACTGGCAAAACCAGCCCCCTGATTTGGAACAGGCAGCCCAAATGCTGGGCGCCTCACCTCAACGAGCGTTCTGGCACATCACCCTGCCCCTGTTGAAACCTGCCATCACCGCCGCGGGATTGTTGGTGTTCATTTTCAGCTTCACCAGCTTTGGGGTTATCTTAATTTTGGGGGGGCCGCGTTTTGCCACGCTGGAAGTAGAAATTTATCGGCAGGCAGTGAATCTGTTTAATCTGCCCGTGGCTGCTGCATTGTCGCTCATTCAAATTACTTTTACTTTCGCGCTGATGTGGGTGTATACTCGTACTCAATCGAAAATTGCCCACCCCATTAAGCTGAAATCAAGCCTGGCAATTCAGCGCTCCATTCGCACCGCTAAAGATCGCCTGGTGGTGGGCGGCAATCTGGCAGTGATGTTTATCTTGCTGGGCCTTCCTCTATTGGCGCTGGTGACACGCTCATTGATTGGTAAAGCTGGTTTTACACTGACGTTTTACCGCGAATTGTTCATCAACCGGCGCGGGTCTATCTTTTTTGTGCCGCCGGGCGAAGCCATTTTCAATTCAACGGCTTTTGCACTGACAACGATGCTGTTTGCCATTGTGCTGGGACTGAGCAGCGCCCTGATGTTGACACAAAAACAGAATCGCTGGGCAAAATGGCTCGACCCACTTTTTATGCTGCCGCTGGCAACGTCGGCGGTAACGCTGGGTTTTGGATACATCATCGCCCTGAATAAACCACCGCTCAACCTGCGCAGCTCGCTTATTTTAGTGCCGATTGCACACACTCTGGTGGCAATTCCGTTTGTAATTCGCAGCATCTTGCCCGCCATTCGTGGCATCAACCCCCGTCTACGCGAAGCCGCCGCCCTGCTGGGAGCATCGCCGCGACAGGTGTGGCTGGCGATTGACTTCCCCCTGATCCGGCGAGCGCTGCTGGTGGGCGCGGTGTTCGCATTCACCATCAGTATGGGCGAATTTGGGGCGACGGTCTTCATTGCCCGTCCCCAAACACCCACGATGCCGGTGGCGATTTTCCGGTTTTTGGGGCAGCCCGGCGCACTCAATTACGGGCAGGCGCTGGCAATGAGCAGTTTGCTGATGCTGGTGTGCACCATCGGATTTGTGCTCATCGAGCGTTTTCGGTTGGGAGATGTGGGTGAATTTTAAGATTCATCCTACCTACCGGACAATTTTAGAACCGAAGAAAGGTGGCACGCGGATTACACAGATTTTTCGGATTTTCACGAAAAAATATCTGTGCTAATCTGCCATATTCGTGACAACCGTGTTCTATATTCGCTCTTTTTTGAAAGTATCAGGTGGCTAGTACAATTCCAAGAGATATTTTCGGGGACACCTACATTGTTTCAAAATATTGTAGTGACAGAGCATTGCTCTGTCACTACAACCACACGGTTCTTGACGGAAACATGATGCACGAATTTCTGGCTTGAAATTGCACTAGAAATTCATCCATTGAAAAATACACCGGAGGATAGCAACTTATGCCAATTCTCACGCGATTGTTCATCAAAACATCTTTCATCTATTTGATTGCGGCGCTGTTCATCGGGGCGGTGCTGGTGGGGCGAAGCGTGTGGCAGTTGCCCGCATGGCTCGCGGGATTGTCGCCGGTCTATTTTCATCTGCTGATGGTGGGTTGGGTCACGCAGTTGATTTTTGGTGTGGCATATTGGATGCTCCCCAAATATTCGCAAGCACAGCCGCACGGCTTCGATGGAGTGTGGTGGGCAACATTCTGGCTGTTGAATGTGGGCGTGCTGCTGCGAATGGTCGCTGAACCGATGCGTACCGCGCAACCCAACGCGCTGTGGGGCTGGATGCTGGCAGCCTCGGCGATATTGCAGTGGTTGGCGGGCATCGCATTCGTGTTCAACGCATGGCTGCGGGTGAAGGAGCGATGATATGCCCCGCTTGAGCCGCCGATACATTCAAATGTCATTTTTCAACTTGATTTGGGGCATCACCTTTGGGGGATTGCTGCTGTATCACAAAGGCGTGCCGCTGACGCCGCTCATATGGCGCTTGCTGCCGCTGCACATTGAGTTGATGCTGGTGGGGTGGACGGTGCAATTCATTATGGGAATTGGCTTTTGGATTTTCCCGCGATTTTGGCGCTCGCGCGGCAATGGCACCCCGATGCGCTGGGCGTTTTGGCTGCTCAATATCGGCGTATGGACCGTGGGCTTGGGCGGCACATTCAACTTTCCGGCGGGGATACTGCTCGCCGGGCGGATTTTTGAACTGAGCGCGGGGTTGGCATTTGTGCTGTACGCATGGCGGCGCATCAAACCGCCGGGAACTGGCGAATGGGGGAAAAAACGTGCCAGACACACCATTGCTGAAAATTAAATCCCTGAAAAAGTCATTTTCCCCCCCCACATCTGCGGTGAATGACGTGAGCCTGACTGTTTCGGCGGGCGAAATCGTGTGCCTGCTAGGGCCCTCTGGATGTGGCAAAACTACGCTGTTGCGCATAATTGCCGGGCTGGAAGCACCTGATACAGGCGAAGTATGGTTCGCTGGGAAAAATATAGCAAGTGTACCACCGCATCGCCGCGATTTTGGCATGATGTTTCAAGATTTTGCCTTGTTTCCGCACAAAAATGTGTTTGATAATGTGGCGTTCGGCTTGCAAATGCGGGGAGATACGTCAGCACAAATCCAGGCGCGAGTAGCAGAAATGCTGGCACTGGTGGATTTGATCGGCTATGAGCAGCTAGACGTGAGCCAGCTTTCGGGTGGGGAGCAGCAACGGGTGGCGCTGGCGCGGTCGCTGGCCCCGAAACCACGCTTGTTTTTGCTCGATGAGCCGCTGGGGGCACTTGACCGGGCACTGCGTGAGCGATTGATGCTCGACCTGCGCAGTATTTTGAAACAGGTGGGGGTGACTGCCATTTATGTGACCCACGACCAGGCCGAAGCTTTCGCCATTGCCGACCGGGTGGCAGTGATGAATGCGGGCAAAATTGAGCAGATTGATTCCCCTCAGCGCATTTTTGCCCAGCCCGCCTCGCCGTTTGTGGCACGGTTTTTGGGGTTTCAGAATCTGGTTGAAGGAATCGTTGAAAAAAACGGCGTCATATCGACGTCCCTGGGACAGGTACAGGTAACTTCGCCATCTTCGGCAACGGGAACCACCGTCACAATACTGATAAAACCATCGGCAGCCAGACCAGTGGATAGCAGCGGTCAGCCTGCAACAACAGAATTTGAGGGAACCGTAACCGCAATTTCGTTCCGCGGCAAATATTATCAAGTGTGGATTGAATCAGCAGCGGGACCGCTGATGTTTGAATTGCAATCCGTATCCAACTGGCAAATAGGTGCCCGGATCCGTCTCTCTCTTCTGGCAACTGAGATGCAAGTACTCCCCCTCCCCTAACTCCACCGGTTACAAGTTAAGAGAACTTGAATTTCACAAAAACAAATCCGCCTAATTTGCGAATTTACAGCGCATTGAAAATGTCCCCTCACTCACTCACTCTCCCTTTCCGACAGGAAGTGAGAGACAGGGGAAACCGCTCGATTCTTAACCAACGTTAAAAATCGAATTAAGTAAGCCAACAATCAAACTTAAACCAAAGCTATTGATTAAATAAGGAATGTATTGTAACATCCTCTTCAGACACCCAAACACACGTAAGGGCGTCTAAATATTTACAAACAACTCAATCAAAAG
>CAYPUV010000209.1:0-6825 GCA_964413895.1 uncultured Anaerolineaceae bacterium | reverse complement strand
TGCCAGTGGACGCTGTGCTGGGGGTGTGGGGGGGAGCGTGGGCCGCGTGGAGCTTGGGGAGGTGGGGGGGGGGGTGGCGGGGACGGGGGGGGGGAGGCGGCTGGGGCGGGGCGAGTTTCTGCTGGTGGCGAAGGGGCGGGGAACACGGTTTCAGGCGGCCTACATCAGTCCAGCGGAGGTGCGGCAGGTAGTGGCGAAGATGCAAGGAGGGGCGCGCCGCAGTCGGCGGTGGCTGGCCGAGGAGACGCCGGTGGCGCTGGCAGCCACGGGCACGGTAGGACGGTCGGGGGAACGGAAAACCCACCCCAATCCGCTGCGACGGTTGTTCGGCACGCAATTGAAGTTGATAAAATAGCAGTTTATTAGCAGCCAGAGGTGATATATGAAACGGGCAATTTTTACCATTTTGGGACTATTTGCCATTGCGGCGGGGGTGGTCATTGCTCTGCGTATGAGCGCCGATGCGATGGCGGTCATTATCGGCATTGTATTTGGGCTGGCGGCCACCATTCCCACTACCCTTATTTTGATCTACACCATTCGTCAGCGCGATGCGCAGCAACTGCAAACGCGCCAGCAGATGGGGCAATATCCGCCGGTGATTGTGGTCAATTCCACGCCCACCGGGGCGAGCGCCGGTGGTTTGGGGGCACATTCGCTGCTGCCGCCAGCGGGCGAGCGCAGTTTCAAGGTGGTGGGGCAGGAAGCTTCACCGGTGGAATCCCTGGGCGAAGCCTTCAATCTCAGCTCAATTTGGGATGAAGGTGCGTGATGGCGGAAGGGATCCTGGTTCTTGAGCGAAGATTCGGGTGTTTCCCGGCGCGGTTTATGTTCGAGCGGAACGGGAAGATAGTTGAGATTGACGCTGTGGAACGTTGTTGGACAGAACTAATCGAAAATCGAGGACATACCCGTTACCACTTCAAAGTTCGCGCCGGAAAACAATGCTACCGTTTGCGTGAAGACCTTCAATCTGGCAATTGTATCGCTTGGGCAGAGGCGCGCTGAACCGAATTGCCAGGTTTGCGCGCCACAATTTGCGCGCTGAAAATACGTGCATCGTCGGGCAAGTGTGTCCAGTCTACATTGTGGTTTAGTGTCTCCTGGTCGGTTTGTGAAAGGTTTTCTATGGCTTCGATGCCGTAGCTGGCGCGGGAGGTTACGGCCACATCCACAAACCCTGCTTGCCGTAGTTTTGCCAGGTATGCGGCCTGGTCGATTGCTCCTGTAATGCAACCCACCCACGTGTTGATGTTATTTCTCAGCGCCGGCGGAATGTTCCCTTCCGTGACGATGTCGGAAACAGCGAATCGGCCCCCCGGTTTCAGCACGCGAAACGCCTCTTGAAAAACCGCGGCTTTGTCTGGTACCAGGTTTATTACACAATTTGAAATGACAATGTCCACACTATCACTTTCCACGGGGAGGTTGTCAATTCTCCCTTTTCGGAACAAAACATTTTGTAGACCCAGAGCTGTTTTATTTTTGTTGGCTAATTCCAACATGCTGTCAGTCATGTCAACTCCAATGACATATCCCGTTGGGCCAACTGAGCGGGCAGCAATAAAACAGTCGATCCCGCCCCCCGAACCGAGGTCTAGCACCGTTTCGCCAGGTTGCAACCCTGCGATGGCGTGCGGATTCCCGCAACCCAGCGATATGTCCGTCACACTGTCCGGTAGTGCCGTCAATTCCTCGCTGCGATAGAGCGATTCCGCGAGACCTGGGTTCTGTTCCAGATCAAATTCTCTCGCGTTTGTCCCGCAATTGTTTCCCTTTTGCGTGCAGCAATCTTGGGTTTCGACGTTTCCAAGATCGGGATTCAGATATTGATCTGCCAATGAACCATATTTTTTTTGCACAGCCCGGATAATGCTTTCTTTCTGAATGGTCATGCTTTTCTCCTTTTTATAATTATATATCTAAATATATCGATATATTTACCGAAAAAAATTGGCGGCCATACTGACCGCTCTGCAAGAATGCTAACTATTCTTTTTCTCTGTCATGAGCAGCTCAACTGGTACAAATTTTGCGTACAATATGCCACAACACTCCATAATGTTTTCTTTGTTGGCTCTGTAATAAACCTGTTTACCTTCTTTTCGCGTCAATACCAGGTTGGCTTGTTTTAAAAAATTCAAATGATGGGAAATAGTTGGCTGAGACAAATTAAATGCGCCAACCAGCTCAGTCACGCATTTTTCGCCGTTGTCCTGAAGTATTTCTAAAATGCGCTGCCTGGTTTCATCACATAAGGCCCTGCAAAAATCGGTAACTATCGAGTCTGTGGTCATTTCTCTGGGTTCATAAATAGATAAATATAAATATGTTTTTGTTATACCCGGATTTCGCTCGTTTGTCAAATAACAGTTGGCGATGGGCCATCACCTGATCACCGGAGCGTGAATGAAGTTAAATCATTCCCTTTTGTTTCGGTGTCTTTAACAAGTTCTACCAACGCCACAAGGTTTAGTTGATTCTCGGTCATTCTGTCCAGACGATTGGCATGCCCCAAGGCGGCTCGAAATTGCCCGGTTTGGCGTTCGCCCTTTGCCTGGCTCAAAAAATCTAGCACTGAAAATGCTTGCTGGGCCAAATCGGCTAGCAAGGTCATTTCTTGAGTTGTTAAGCGACCTGTGTGTCTGGCGTTTGCCAATACCTCGTCAACGCTTTGAGACAACTCTGCAATTTCTGCCCATTGTTCACTTGCGGTCAACTGCCGTGCTGTTTCAATGACTTCTTTTGTGCATTGGGCCATCGAGCGCGGATCCTGTTCTGCTACGGCTTGAGCTAATTTCTCTGCGTGTGTTTTTATCATCTTGGGTGCGTCCTTTCCCTCAGGTCAAATTTTTCCAGCAGCACCAACCACAAAAAACGCGGCACAGCGTTCCACATGCGCCGCCAGCGCCAGGGTTGTTTGATGAAGCGGTGCAACCATTCCAGGTTAAGCCGCTGCATCCAATGCGGGGCGCGCTGTGTGGTGCCGGAAATGAAATCGAATGCGCCGCCGACTCCCATCGATACACTGGAGGGCAGGCGATGCAGATTGCGCGCAATCCATTTGTCTTGCCTGGGGGCGCCGTACGCTACCAACACAATGTCCGGTTGCGCCGCCTGAATTCGCGCCACAATATCATCTTCGTCTTCCGCACTGGGCGACCCGGCATATGCGCCGACCGCTACCAGCTTCGGATAGCGGGCGCGTAGCACAGCGATGGTTTTTTCGGCCACGCCCGGCTGTGCCCCCAGAAAAAAAATGCGGTACCCTTTCTCCGCCGATAGTGCTGCCAGCGCTGCTACCATATCTACCCCGGCGACCCGCTCTGGCAGAGGCGGCTGGTTGAGCCAGCGCGCTGCCTTCAGCAGGCCCGCGCCATCGGCAAAGGCCAGCGCCGCCCGATTGATGATGCGTCGAAACACTGTATCATGCTGTGCCGCCACCACAAATTCCGGGTTGACGGTGCAGACCTGATGAGGCGTGCCGCGCCGAATGAAAGTTTCAATTTGCGCCAGCGCGTCCTTAAAGGTGACGGCATGCAGGCGCACCCCCAAAATGGTTGCGGAAGGCAAGTCGGTTTTTTCAGGCGGATGCGCTACCGCCGGGGCGGGGGAGTGTGCGTTTGCCAGCAACGCTTCGGCGGCGGCCAGCACACGCGACGGGGTAATGAGTTTGAGACATGTTCGAGCAGCGCACCCCTCCCGCAGGCCAACGGTGTGCCCCACGTAGGTACACGGGCCACATGGCACATCGGCTTGCAATACCACGCACTTGTCACCGGTAGCTCCCCATGCGGCGGCATTGGTGGGGCCAAAAATGCTCACCATTGACACACCGCTCGCGGCAGCAATGTGGCTCACGCCGGAATCTCCGCCGATGAAAAGCTGTGCCTGGCGCAGTAACGCTGCCAATTGGTGCAGCGTAGTTTTGCCTGTCAGGTCGATGGGGGAGCCGTGCATTGCGGCGCGCACCGCGTCTGTGCTGTCGGTGGATGTGCCCACCAACGCCACTTGTGCGCCTCGTTCGATGAGACCGTCGGCCACTGCCGCAAAATTCTCTGCCCGCCAGCGTCGGGCGGTGCTAAAGCCCCCAGACCCGGGATGAATCACCACCAGCGGCCTGGCTCCCCCCCATTGTTGAAGTTGCCGATTTGCCCAATCGATGTCGGCGGGGGAGATTGCCAGCTCCATCATTTGATTATCCGTGTGTGCTCCCAGCAACCTTACCACGTCGAGCCAGTATTCAATTTCGTGCCGCGCCCCAAAACCCCGATCGGCGACAGCGTGAGTGAAAAACTTGCCCCGTTTATCCGGCGGTTTCAGGCCGGCGACAATGGGCGCCCCACTGGCGCGGGCGATGACAGCATATTTCAACGCCCCGGCGCGGGTGGTGAGGTGATGCAGTACCACCACGGCGTCGTACCGCTTCTGGTGCACTTGCCGGAGCAACACCAATCCTTCGGATAGCAGGCCAGGATGTAGCGCTTCTTGCAGACTGAAAAAACGAAAATTGTTGCTGGGAATAAGATTATCCACCAGCGCGGAGTGCACCAGCGCCGGTACCGTGTGATGGGCCAGCAATAAATCGATAGTGGCTTGCGGAAATGTTTCACGCAGCGCGCGCAGGGCAGGGGTGACGGTGAGCACATCGCCCAAATCTGCTAATTTGATGACCAAAATTTTTGCCGTTGGATGCAAGACGGTAGACATTTGTAATTGACCAATGGTGAATTACGTGTGGCGAATGATGACCTATGCACCACGCGCCACGTTCACCAGCGTTTCCCAAATTTCTGCTGCTGTTTTGTGCCACGAAAACCCGTGGGCACGGGCGAATCCCTTTTCCACCAGCGATTGGCGCAAGGGTGTGTCTTCCAGCAAGCGCATAATGCCGGCGGCGATGGCGTCCACGTTGTGGGGGTCAACCAGCAGTGCTGCATTGCCCGCCACTTCTGGCATTGATGAAACTGTACTGGTGAGCACAGGTGTGCCGCAAGCCATCGCTTCCAAAATGGGTAATCCAAACCCTTCGTAAAGCGAGGGGAACAGGTACGCCGTCGCCCCGCTGAGCAGGGCGGCTTTGTCTTGTTCCGGGATGAAGCCGGGTAGCGTCACCCACTCGTTCAATTGCAGATGGTTAATCTGTTGCTGAATTTGCTGAAAGAGCCAGCCTTTGCCGCCGGCCAGAACCAGCTTCACCGCGGAAAATTGTCGGTGCACCTTTTGAAACGCGGTCAGCAGACGCAGCAGATTTTTGCGTGGCTGTAGTGTGCCCAAATACAGCAGGTAGTTGCCACGGATGCCGTACTTTTTCAGCACCGGCGATGGGTTCGCCACCGGGCACAGGGCAGGGTTCAGCCCCAGATGCACCACCTGAATTTTCTCGGCGGGCGCTCCGTAAAAGCGCACCAGATCGTTGCGCGTGGCGGCTGAATCGGCGATGATGCGGCGAGCAAGGCGGGTGTGTCGCCGGGTGGTGAAATTGAGATACCAGCGTTGAAAAGGGGTGTGCGTTTCGGGGTAGTGCAGGTAGCCCAAATCATGCACGGTGACGACGGCGGGAACCGGGCAGACCAATGGCAACACGTGGGCGGGCACAAAAAGCACGTCAGGACGACGACGGCTGATTTCTGCTGCCAGCCGCAAATGTGTCCAGAGCCGGGGAAAGGGAATGACCCGCGTTTCCACATGCGGCGATTCTACCCACGCGCCAGCGGGAGGCTGATGCGTGTACAATCGTAGCCGAATCTCGGCGGTGGCCCGCTTTGCCATTTCTGCAATGACCTGAAACGCGTATGTTTCTGTGCCGGTGTGGTTTGCCAGTGCAGCACGACTGGCATCAATGCCAATAATCACGGTCTTATCGACGGGAGAGGGTCTGCACCAGTGCGCCCAATCCTAAAATAATTAAAATGACAGGCCAGAACTTTAACAACCGAAACGCCAGTGCCCGATTCAAAAGCTCCAGCGTAAATGCAAAACTCACCAGTCCAACGCCAAGTGACAGCACTCCGGGTACCAACACCCCCGGATTTTTAAAACCGCTGAGCACAAATTGTCCCCCAAATGCCACGCTTGCAATCAATAAAAACGTGGGCCACATCCAGCTCATATCACTCCATGCAACGCGCCCCAGTACCGGCAGGCGCACGTGCAACGTGAATAGAAAGAAAAAAAGCCCCATGCCCAGGGCGGCAATACCAACGAACAATTGACCGGGGTCGGTGTCTCGTCCGCTAAAATACGCCGTCAATGCTGATAATCCCCCCAACACAACAAATATGGGCCACAATTGTTCCAGCCCTGGCAGAGCAATACCCATATTCTGCGCCAAAAACCACAAGCCCAGCAGAATCAAAACCACGGCCAACAGCAGGGAATTGGTTTTCCTCATCATGAAACCTCCTCATTTGACCCGACAAGTCACCGGGCAACTGACAACGCTCACGGCAATCAAGCACTTGTTGCGGGGATGATTTCAGGCGATCGACGGTTATAAAATAAAATCATCGTACACGTGCTGCAATGCCTGGCGAGAAATTTTCCCCACGCGCAGAATTTTTGCTGGCGTTTGCGTGAGGTCAATGATGGTAGAGGCACTGTCGCCGGGACTGGGTCCATCATCCAGAATCAACGGCAACCGCCCCTCCAATTGAGCTTTGACGCCGACGGCAGTTGCTGGTGTGGCGTGGTCAGAAAGATTGGCGCTGGTAACGGCCAATGGCTCGCTCAGCAGCGCGAGTAAATTTAGTATTACCGGATGATTGGGAATACGCACGGCGACAGTTGGCATATTGTTGGTAACAATACTCGGCAGCGATGGAC
>CAYPUV010000208.1:0-6987 GCA_964413895.1 uncultured Anaerolineaceae bacterium | reverse complement strand
CCTGCGTGATGACACACAGGTTCGCCAGTCTCACTCGTTCAGGTACGCTGCAATCAGTGCATTAATACCCAGCTCCCGGATAACGGTGGAGTCGCCGTTGCCGCCTACTTGCCTGCGCGTTGGGGGCAAAACTCCCGGGCCCATTCACTTTTGGCGCACGTACCGATTTCGCACCAGCCGTCGGCTCTCTGAACGCCGCTTCAAAAGCTACTCTTCCCGTTCGCGGTCTTTCAATTTCAGTTGACAGGACTCTATCACAGTGCGGGCGTTTTGTCAAACGGGATTTTCGTAGGGACAGAGCATTGCTCTGTCCCTACAGTTTTTTCGTCAGCACATCCATCACAAATTTCGCGGCGATGTTCGCGCCGTTGGGATCGATGCGCGTTATCTTCGGCAGCGACAACAGTTGCGGCACTTTTGCCACCCACGCCCCCGATTGAAACTCGGCGGGGGAAATGGGCAGCCCCGCCATCTGCCGTTCCACAAAGTCCACCAGCACCGCCGACTCCACAAACTGCGCGCGGGTCACGTAGCCATACGGAATCCCGGCGCGATACACCTCTGCCAGGGTGCTGTACCCCACTTTGCCCACCACCGCGTCGCTGGCGTTAATCATATCGGGGTGGAAAAATGGCGATGAATGGGGCAACAGCACCAGATTATCCCGAATTTCCATCGCGCCATCTACCGCGCCGGGAATGATGAAATAGGTTTCGGGTTGCGATTGCAACTGCTGCAAAAAGGCATAATCCCAGTGTGTGCCGCCCATCGTCAGCAGCACGACTTTCGCCCCGACAGGAATACCCAATACCTGTCGAACTTCGGCGCGGGACATTTTTGTCGAGCGGCTGATGGGCGGGATGGTCACATCGGCGGTGCGGGGGTTGCACAGGGGTTTCGTTTGGATGAGGTAATCGGCGGCGGCGAAAACTTTTTTCAGGTACGAAATGTGTTTCTGCAACCCCGGCGATTTGTTCACATATCCGGCGTAGATCCAATCCCAGGTGAAATTTTCTATCAACACCGACGGCACTCCCGCCGCCTGTGCCACCGCAATTCCCAACGGCGCGATGTCGCACAGCACCAGGTCGCATTGGTTTTGCTGCAAACGTATCATCAGCGTGCCGACGCACTGGGGGCAAAAGGGGAGCATATCATCCAGCTTGCGCACCGTTTCATCCAGATTTTCGGTGAGCGAGTTGGTTTGCACCACCCCGACGTCCGTTTCATAAGCATGATAATCGAAATGTCCCGCCAGGGTATGGTCAAAAAACCATTGCGGCACGGTGGTAAAAATATCAAAATACAGGGTCGGCTCAAGTCTCAACAGCGCCGCCATAATCGCCGAAGCGCGGGCGGCGTGCCCAAATCCGTGCGGGGTTACAAAACAGGCGATGCGGTGTGGCATAAAATTTTCTCCATAATTATAGGTCGCACACTCGGCGAGTCAGCAGGGTGCCGCTTCATTTTTGCGTTAGTAGTACTATGGTCACGGGTCACCGCTGGGGGAAAGTTGACGGTTCGGCGTTTCTAATGTATTATTGTAAAGTAGTTATGGTAAGTTCACCCACACGAGAATTCTATGGCGTCAACAACCCGAAAACGCAAAAAAGCTGAGTGGCCTGCTATACAAATCATTGCTATTGTTGGATTAGGCATTGTGTTATTCTTGGTTGTTAATTTCGGACGACGGGCTGCTATCAGCTACCGGGTACATCGAGAAGAGGTGCGGTTGGAAGCGCAACTTGAAGTTGCGCGGCAGACCCAAAAGCAATTACTTGATCAGCAAGCGTATGTTCAGTCCGATGCTTACGTTGAAGAAGTTGCCCGCAATGAGTTGAAGTGGAGCAAACCCGGTGAAACGGTCATTATCATTTTAGCTACCCCGCAAAGCAACAACCAACCCCCGTCCGCCAGTTCACCGTATTCTCCTGCGCCTTATACCCCGTTTGACGCCTGGAAGCAGTTTTTTTCTATCGACCCACATTGAGTATTTACCAACGCTCGTCTGAATAAACAATTTCACCGTCAAAAATTGTCATCAGCGCCTGGGTATTGGCCAAATCCATTGGCTCAATGGTGTAGATGTCCCGGTCGAGCACTACCAGATCGGCCCATTTGCCGGGTGTGATACTGCCCAGTTTGTCTTGCCACCCTACGGCAACGGCATTCGCCAGGGTGTAGGCGTGAACCGCTTGCGCCACCGATATGCGCTCAGTGGGGAAATAACCTTCCGCCGGTTCGCCGGTGGGCTTGCGCCGGTTGACCGCCGCGTGGATCCCCAACCACGGGTTCGGGTCGGCGACGGGGGCATCGGAGCCAAATGCCAGGTGCGCGCCGGTATCTAGCAGACACTTAAAGGCGAACGCACAGCGACTACGCTTCCCCCACACGCGGGCCATTTTGATCATATCATCCAGCAAGTGTACCGGCTGCATTGAAGCAGTGATCCCCAGTTTTCCAAAGCGAACCAGGTCATGCGGGTGCAGCAGTTGGGCGTGTTCAATGCGATGGGGAAAAGCTGGGGTCGGGGTGCTGGAGATTGTTTCTGCCAATATATTCAACACTTCACGGTTGGCCCGGTCGCCGATAGCGTGAATGGAGACTGCCCAGCCGTGTTTGCTGGCCTGGCGTACTATCTCGGCAATTTTGACCACCGGCATTGCAGCCATACCGAAGCCGCCCTCTTTGTCTTCGTACCGCACCAGCATCCACGCGGTGTGTGCACCCATCGAACCGTCGCTAAACATTTTAACAGCTCCAAACCGCAAATAGTTTGAGCCGGCGCCGGATTTTAACCCCCGCGCAATGGCGTTTGAAAGTTGCGAATAATGGATGTTGCTGGTGAGCCGCACTTTCAGTGCTCCTTGTGTTTCTAAATGTTGATAAACTTGCCAAGCCCGTTCGCTTTCTGTGCCGCTCATAATTCGCTGATCGTGCAGTCCGGTAATACCCAACCGATGCAACGCCAGCATCCCATCGTGCATTGCTTGCTGCGCCTCCGCCTCGGTAGCGGTGGGGATATGCTGTTTCACCAGATCGATGGCCAGTTCTTTCAAAATGCCGGTGAGTTGCCCTGTGGAATCACGTTCAATCACCCCACGCGGCGGGTTGGGGTAATTGGCGGCAATTCTTGCTGCTTGCAAGCCACGGCTGTTGACCACCGCGGCGTGCAAATCGGCGCGCCACAGAATAACCGGATGGTTTGGGCTTACAGAATCAAGGTCGTGGCGGGTGGGCATTACCGGATTGGGCCACTCGCTTTCGTTCCAGCCGTGACCCTTAATCCACGCTCCGGTCGGCGTTGCGTCAACGCGCGCTTTTAGCGCGGCCAGCAACTCGTCCAGCGACTTGGTTCCGGCCAATTCCAGATCACGTCGACCGAGAGACCAGTCGTAAAAATGGAAATGGGCATCGGTTAAACCGGGCAAAACCAGTCGCCCTTGCAGGTTTATTTGCCGGGTATGGGGGTGGGCCAGCGCCCGAATAGTAGCGTCATCTTGCACCGCCAAAATTTTTTTCCCTCGAATGGCGATGGCAGTGGCAGCAGGTTGTCCGTGGATTTTTCCATTGAACAGAATTAAAGTTGGCATGATGGCATCTCCGTCATTTGTCATGCGCAGTTTTGGGTTCGCAAGAATGTAAGTTTCTTTAGTCCGTCCCGTCTCATTCTCCAACGAACAATCGCCTGATGGAATGTTCAGCGAAAACAACGCGTCGTGTTCCGGTTTCACCCCGCAGAATAATTGAGTGGGTCTCGGCGCGATCACCGTAGTACCGGACACCCTTCAGCAGTGGACCGTCGGTGATGCCCGTAGCCACAAAAAAGAGGTCATCGCTAGAGACCAATTGGTTCGCAGTAAAAATTTGGCTGGTGTCCAGTGCGGCGGCTTTTACGGCTTCTTTCTCCTGCGGGCTTTGGGGAGCCAGTCGGCTTAACATTGCGCCCCCCAATGCTTTCACTGCACAGGCTGCCACAATTCCCTCCGCTGCGCCGCCAATGCCCATTAGCGCATCCACCTCAGAATCCGGGGAGGCTGCAATCAACGCCCCGGCAATGTCGCCATCGGCGCGCAGCCACACGCGAGCGCCGGCGGCGCGTATTTCCTCCACCAGCTCTTCGTGGCGGGGGCGTTCCAGCATAAAAACAATGAGATCACGAATAGGTTTATGTTTCAGACGGGCAATCAGCGCCAACGTCCACGCAGCGGGGGCGTCTAAACATTCAGGAACTAATTTATTGGCGCCCTCGCGGCTTACCACAAGTTTTTCCATGTAAATAGCCGGATTAACCTGCATCATTGACCCAACAGGAGCCACTCCGGCTACAGCCAGCGCCCCAGACCGACCATGCATCAGCAACCGTGCTCCGTCGATGGGATCAACAACCACATCCATCACCGGGCCGTAGCCGGTACCAACCTTTCGTCCGCTGTCCAGGGGGGAATGGCGACCCAGCTTTTTTTCCTCACCCAGAACAATGTGCCCGTCCATGTCAAGGGTATTTAAGGCGGCATACATAGCCTCGGCGGCGGCGGCATCCGCTTCTTCAGGTTGCCCTCGGCCTAACCAGCGACCTGCTGTTAAAGCAGCCGCCTCAGTCACCCGCACCAAATCAAGCCCTAAATTTCGGGGGGGTAATTTTTCCATTGCTAACCTCACTTTTCAACCACACATATCCTACAAATCCACAGCTTCCAGAAATCCTGCGGCTTCCCAGGCCTGCAGCCCTCCCCGCAAAACAGTCACATCGTGCCACCCGTAGCTGTACAAAAGTTGAGCCGCCCGCACACTGCGCCGACCGGTGCGGCAAACAAGCACCAAAGAAGCATCTGCCGATAAATCCGGTTTCTGCGTGAGTAGTCTGCTCAACGGTAATAGTTTTGCTTGTGGAATGTGGTTGTGCGCAAATTCTCTGGGTTCACGCACGTCTATCACGGTTGGTGGAGTTTTGCTTTGTAGCAGCACCTGCAATTGATAAACAGATATGGTGGGAATATCCTCTACTGCAACCTGCGGCTGATACAATCCCTCCAGCGTGTATATTTGTTTGGGGAGGTTTTGACATTCGTGAAAAACCTTCACTTCGCATTCATAGATGCAGATAGCCGGGTCAAGCACCTTGTAAAAAATGTGGGGGATCGCTGTGTCATCAGTCAGATAATGATCGGCGCCCAAAAAATTGTAGAAGTTGGTTGTGCGCATCAATTCCATTACCGGCGGTTGCACACGGTTTAAAAACACGTCGCCCCCGCGCTCTCGATACGCCTGTACGATACTTTCCAGCGCGTGAATACCGCTAAAATCGCACTGATTCACACTGCGCATACGCAGCAGCAAGTAGCGTTGATGTGGATAAGCCGCCATATGTTTGAAAATGGCTTCTTCAATATGATTCACTGCGCCAAAATAAAGGTCTCCCATTACATCGATTGTAGCCAATTGCGGGCATAACGGTTTTTTTGGTTGATAAGCAAAATGTTTGAAGCCCGGTTCCGGCACCACTGGCACCACGCGCGGCACGCTGGTTTTCATCACATACATGGCAAACGATAAAAATATGCCCAACAGCACCGCAAATTCCAATTGCAAAAAGAGCGTCCCGGCAAAGGTGATGAGCATAATCAGCGCGTCATCACGCGCGCCCTGCCAAATCCGACTAATTTCCGCGCGGTCAATCAGCCCATACGCCGCCAAAATCAACACTCCGGCGACGGCGGCACGCGGCAAAAATGCCACCCATGGCGCTAAAATCAGCACCGCCAGTACCACAAAAATTGCTGAGAACACTGCGCTCATCCGCGTTTTTGCTCCCAGCCGTAAATTCACCGCCGAGCGCGAGAATGACCCCGCGCCGGGGTAGCCGGAAAAGAAACCAATCATAATGTTGGCAATTCCCTGCCCCACAAACTCTTGGTTGCTATCGGTGCGCTGCCCCGTTTGCGCCGCCAGCGAACGGGCAATCGCGGTGTTGGCAACCAAACTGATAGTCCCCACTGCCAACGCGCCGGTGGATAAATTGGCTATCAAATCCAGCGATACGTTTTCCCACAGTTTTTGTAGCGGCGGCAATTGTTGTGGCAGGTATCCCACCACCGCCACGCCTAGTGTATCCCAATGTGTCAGCGCCCCCACCGCCGACGTGACCACCAAAATGATGGGTGTTCCCGGAATGCCCGGTGTAAATTTGCGTATCAGCATCAACAGCACAATGGTGCTGATCCCAATGGTGGCAGTTAGTGGATGGGCGTTGGGTAAATTGGCGCTGGCGCGCTGCAGGGTTTCTACCAAGCTGGTGCTGGAATAGCTCAATCCCAACAAATACCGAATTTGGCTGGCGGCAATGAGCACGCCCGCCCCCGCAGTGAACCCCACCACCACCGACCGTGATACAAAATTAACCAGCGCACCCAATCGCGCCGCGCCTAGTGCAAATTGGAAGATACCCACCATCACCGCCAAAATGCCCGCTGCCAGCAGATAATTCGGCGTACCGGGTACGGCAACCCCCAACAGCACCGAAAAAACCAGCAGCGAAATCGGGTTGTTCGTGCCCGTGTGCAGTTGATTCGATGACCCCCACAGCGCGCCAAAAAACGCGCCGACAATGGCGGTGTATAGGCCGGTGGTGGCGGGTAATTCTACCAGCAATGCCGCCGCGATACTTTGTGGCAGCACGATAATCGCCAGCGTAAACCCGGCTATCAAATCAGGTTCCAAATTGTGCCAGTTGTAGGTTTCTACCAACCGGATTGGTTGTAAAATGTACCCGGAAACACCTTTGAAACCGGAAAATATAGTAGATGAAAAACCTTGTTTAGAAGTTGCTTGCATCATAGGGAATCAAAATGTTGACCGTGCAACACAATTGAAAACAGGATAGTGGCATTGTACCACTATTTTCATTATCGTTAAAAGATTCAATGAAAGTACCTAGGGCGATTGCATCTATTATGACAAGTGAGATAGCACATTGAGTAAATAGTC
>CAYPUV010000207.1:0-7010 GCA_964413895.1 uncultured Anaerolineaceae bacterium | reverse complement strand
GGCCTTTGCCACATTTTCGGCGCGGCAGGGAACAATGCAGTTCAAAGCAATTCCCTTTGAAACCGTGCTGGATGATGTTCTGGCGCTGTCTAAGTTCAAGGGTGCCAACAAGCAAATCATCCTGGAAGATCATCGACAGTCACAGTTACCCACTTTAATGGTTGATAAAGACAGAATCGCTGAAGCAATTATGTATTTAGTGGATAATGCGGTAAAATTCAGTTCTCCGGGTAGTCGTGTAAAATTGCAAAGCTTCATTGAAGGGGACGATATGGTAATACAGGTCGTTGACCACGGTCAAGGTATCCCAGCAGACCAAATTGATAGAATTTGGGATAGCTTTACCCAAATGAATACCACAATGGAGCGTGGATTGGAAGGGCTAGGGTTAGGGTTGGCAATTGCGCGTTACATAGTAGAAGCGCATAACGGCCATATTTCCGTTGCCAGCGAGATGGGGAAAGGAAGTATTTTTACCGTTCGTTTACCTATTAATCACCACGCCGCTAAATACATAAGGAACAACAGTTAACAATATTGTATAATATCTTGTTGCTCACAACCAGATGAAAAGTCTATGTTTTAGGTGTAATGATAATGACTACGCAAACGCCGATTTCTATTCTTTGTATGGAAGATGACCCAGATATTGCCAGACTTATTAAGCGCAGGTTGGAACAAGCCGGATATGCGGTAGCATCAGCTGCGGATGGAAAAGAAGGGCTGGCGATGTACTATGCGGGGACCTATGATGTATTAGCCGTTGACCAACATATGCCCATGTGTGACGGTCTGGATGTTTTGCGTGAACTGGCAACCAGGGGGCCATTGCCCCCCACTATTATGGTCACAGGAACCGGCAGCGAAAAGATTGCTGTTGAAGCTTTAAAACTCGGGGCAAGCGACTACATTGTTAAAGATGTTGAAGGCGGTTACTTAGAGTTGCTCCCAACCGTCATTGAGCAAGTTTTGCTCAAACAGCGTATTTTGGACGAAAAACAAGAGGCCGTAAACGCCCTGGAGCGTCGTAACCAAGACCTGGCCCTGTTGAACCAGGCCGGGCAAGCATTTACCTCTACCTTAAATTTGCAGCAATTGGCGCGGTCACTATTGCAGACGGCAACCAAATTAGTTGGGGCGCAAGGCAGTTCAATTTGGTTGTGGGATGAAGACCAACCGGGGTGGCTGGTTTGCCAGGTAGTATACAACGAGGGCGAACATTATTCGCCACTGAATTTACGTTTGCGTCCGGGGCAGGGCATTGCCGGGTGGGTTGCTCAACAAGAGCGAAGTACCCTGGTTTTAAACTCGGCAAAAAATCCCCACTTTTCCTCCTATATTGATGGCCAAACCGGCTTTCACACAACATCGCTCATTGCGGTACCCCTGCACGGACGTAATGGGGTGATGGGCGTGCTTGAAATTGTGAACAAGCGCAACGGACAATTCGATACCAGTGACCTGACATTAGCTGAAGCATTGGCGGCTCCCGCAGCCATTGCCATTGACAATGCACATATGGTAAAAGTGCTTCGTACGCGGGCTGTTGAACTTCAGGAACGCAACGAAGAATTAGACGCATTTGCACATACGGTGGCACACGATTTAAAAGGCCCGTTGGCATCTGTTATGGGGTACGCAGATGTTCTAAATGATTTTTGCGATACAATGTCTAAGGAAGAAATGCAAGAAAGTATGCAGGCCATCATGCGCGCCGGTCGGAAAATAGTTAACATTGTTGATGAATTGTTACTACTGGCGGGTATTCGGCAAATTGAAGTGCAACCTACCCCCTTACTGATGAAGAAGATTATTTCTGAAGCACAAACCCGCTTAACCGACCTAATTGGAGAATATGGAGCGACAATTGAAGCACAAATGAGCTGGCCCGTTGCGTTAGGGTACGCACCGTGGATAGAAGAAGTGTGGGTTAACTACATCAACAATGCCATTAAATATGGCGGACGACCGCCTATGCTCGCCGTGGGGGCCGACGAGCAAGAAAACGGGATGATCCGCTTTTGGGTGAAGGATAACGGGCAGGGTTTAAACAAAGAAGAACAATCCAAGCTTTTTGTTCCGTTCACCCGCGTGCAATTAAGCGAAATTCGCGCTCAGGGCCACGGGTTGGGGCTATCTATTGTGCAACGTATTGTGCATAAATTGCATGGGCAGGTCGGCGTGGAAAGTGAACCGGGGCAGGGGTGTCTCTTTTACTTCACCCTTCCCTCAGCCACAGAACCGCGAAGGTAATTGCCAGTACCCCTGATGTTTTGTTCGTTCAGCGGTACCACCCCCCAAAGACTCTCGTCTCCTCGCATGCTTGCAGAAAGTATTAATTGCCGCGATGGTTGCACGCTTGAACAAAAGCCCCTAGCACTTTACGAGCCGATTCATGGTCATCTACCAACACTTCTGGATGCCACTGAATGCCAATGTAAAAAGGATGATTGGGTAATTCAACTGCTTCAACCACCCCGTCGGAAGAATGCCCCACAATTTGCAACGGCGATGGTACACTTTTAACCGCTTGATGATGCATACTATTCACCCTTAACTGGGTGGTTTCAAGCACGCGACTCAAATGACTTTCCGGGTCTAGCGCAACATCGTGGATTAACTCGGTGATGTCGTGGCTACCCTCTTTGATGTAAACATAATTATGAAGTGTGGCGTCGGGCAGTTCTGTGGGTAAATCTTGGATCAGCGTCCCCCCTGCTGATACCGCAAGCACCTGAATCCCTCGACAAATTGCTAGCAGTGGTTTCTCATCGGCGGTTGCCCAACGGCTGAGGGTGACCTCCATCTCATCCCGGTCGGGTTGCACGTCAGATTCGGTGGGCGTGTGTGACTGATGGTACAACGCCGGATGAATGTCGCCGCCGCCGGGCAGCAATAAACCATCTGCCAGCTCATACAACCGCCGCAACGCCGGCGTGTCTAAATTTAGCGGGATTAAAAACGGGATGCCGCCCGCCTGCGAGACCGCTTTTATGTACGCTTCGTTTTGCGCGTGGACCATACTTCTGCGATAGGTAGTGCTTTTGTCGTGTCGCGTGGGGATACCAATGAGGGGCGCGGTTGAAATAGCCATTGAATTTATAACCTCGTTTTTAAAAGCTTTATTGACAGTGTTTAGACGTAATAGATTTGCCGTAACTTACGTCAATAAAATAGGACTCCAATTTTAAGCGTACACTGGTGCAAATGCAAGATAATCTTACGAGTTTTGCAGGCGAATCCACGCCCCTGGTTTCTGCGCCATACTCATCTGAAAGGAACAGTACAAATGGAAAAACAACAATATGGATTAATCGGTCTCGCTGTGATGGGTCAAAATTTGGTATTGAACATTGAACGCAATGGTTACAGCGTGGCCGTGTACAATCGAACTGCTTCAGTCACCGAGAAATTCGCACAGGGACGAGCCAGAGGCAAAAATATCAAACCAACCTACACGCTTGAAGACTTTGTGGCTGCGCTGGAACGCCCGCGCAAAATTCAACTGATGGTCAAAGCTGGTGCAGCGGTCGATGCCGTTATCAGTCAACTCACACCCCTCCTCAACCCCGGCGATATGATTATCGACGGGGGCAACTCATACTTCCGCGACACCGAACGCCGGGCCACTGAATTGGAGGCTGCGGGCTTCAAGTATCTTGGTGTTGGCGTATCAGGTGGCGAGGAGGGCGCGTTGTGGGGGCCTAGCCTGATGCCCGGCGGCACTGAAACCGCGTATCGGGAGGTGGAGTCTATTCTCACTGCCATTGCCGCCAAAGCCAAAGATGGTGCGCCTTGCGTAACCTATTTGGGGCCGCGCGGGGCTGGTCATTATGTAAAAATGGTCCACAACGGCATTGAGTATGGTGATATGCAGCTTATTGCCGAGGCCTACGACCTGTTGCATCGTGGGCTGGGCCTATCGGTCCAGGCGTTGCACGATATTTTTTCTACATGGAATCGGGGCGAACTGGCTTCCTTCCTCATCGAAATAACGGCCAACATTTTTAACGAAACAGATGATGAAACCGGCCAACCGGTGGTCGATTTGATTTTAGATAAAGCTGGGCAAAAGGGGACGGGCAAATGGACGAGCCAGAATGCACTGGACATTGGCGCACCCATCCCCACCATTACGGCTGCGGTGGATGGTCGCATTATTTCCGCCTTAAAAGACGAGCGTGTGGCAGCAGAAAAAATTCTTTCTGGCCCCACCGGAGTCTACACCGGCAACCGGCAGACGTTAATTGATGCTGTGCGAGCGGCGCTGTACGCCAGTAAAATTTGTTCTTACGCCCAGGGGATGGCGCTGCTGCGAACTGCATCAAATGAATATGGCTACAACCTGAACCCGGTTGAAATTCCGCGCATCTGGCGCGCCGGGTGCATTATTCGCGCCGACCTGTTAGATGATATTACCAATGCTTACCGGCGCAATGCTGAATTACCCAATTTATTACTGGACGAAGAATTTCGGCAGGCCATCGCAAACCGACAGCAGGCCTGGCGACATGTTGTGACCACGGCGGTTGAACTGGGCATCCCCATGCCCGCCACCAGCGCCTCGCTGGCGTATTTTGATAGCTACCGCACCGGCCGTCTGCCGGCCAACTTACTGCAAGCTCAGCGCGATTATTTTGGCGCGCACACGTTTGCCCGCGTGGAAAAGGAGGGTGTGTTCCACGTAAACTGGACCGGGCAGGGCGGCGACGTTACCGCCGGGACGTATCAAGCATAGGGGAGAAGCGATGAGAACAAAAAACGAAAACCCAACTACCACTGTCATTTTCGGCGCGTCAGGCGACCTGACTTATCGCAAATTGTTCCCGGCCCTGTATAGCAATTATGTAAAAGGTAGATTGTGGGAGAGCAATCGCATTGTTGGATTTGCCCGCCGGCCCTGGAGTGATGACCAGTTTCGTGCCCGCCTAAAAGAGGGGGTGGAAAAATTTGGCAACAACACGCTCGACCCGGCTGCCTGGGAGGCATTTGTTTCCAGGGTACGATATTTTCAAGGGGATTTGAACAATTTTGAGGACTTCAAGCAGCTTGGTGCATTTTTGCGCGATTTTGAGAGTGGCCCCGCAAACCGAATTTATTACCTGGCCACCGCGCCCACGTTTTACAGTCCGGTCAGTAATTTTTTACGCCAGGCGGGATTGGCCCAGCAAACGGACGGGTGGCGCAATATTGTGGTCGAAAAACCATTTGGGCACGATTTAAACTCGGCGCGGGCGCTGAACCGCGATCTGCACACCGCGTTTGATGAAAGCCAAATCTATCGCATTGACCATTATTTGGGCAAAGAGACGGCTCAAAACATTATCTTCTTTCGTTTTGCCAACACCATCTTTGAGCCGGTGTGGAACCGTCGCTACGTGAGCAACGTGCAAATTACCGTGGCAGAAAGCGTCGATGTGGGCCATCGAGCCGGGTATTATGATAAAGCCGGGGTGCTGCGCGATATGTTTCAGAATCACTTGTTGCAACTGCTCACGCTTGTTACTATGGAGCCCCCCGCCTCGCTAGAAGCGGATGCTATCCGCAATGAAAAGGCGAAGATCCTCAGCGCTATTCGTCCAATTCGGTTGGAAGATACCGTTCACGCGCAATACGAAGGTTATTGCAGTGCGCCAGGCGTCTCCCCCAATTCCAGAACGCCCACCTATGCTGCGCTTAAATTGTACATTGACAACTGGCGTTGGAAAGGGGTGCCCTTTTACTTGCGCTCCGGCAAGGCATTGGCTCAAAAGCACAGCATCATTACCATTCAGTTTCAAGCGCCGCCGGATATAATGTTCAATCTATCCAGCGATGATTGTTTTACACCGAACATGCTATCAATTTGCGTTCAGCCGGATGAGGGGATCCATTTGCGCTTTGAAACAAAAGTCCCCGATTCGGTGCGCGAATCGCGGTCTGTAGACATGGAATTTCACTATCGAGATTCATTTAACCAGCAAACATTGCCCGACGCATACGAGCGTCTTTTGCTCGACGCGCTAAAGGGCGATGCCTCACTCTTTGCCCGCAGTGACGAGATTGACCTGGCCTGGCAATTGATCGATCCGCTCCTACAAGCGTGGGAGATGCAGGATAATCCATCTTTGGTCAGCTACACCCCGGGAACCTGGGGGCCGGTTGAAGCCGATGAATTATTGGCGCGTGAAGGCCACACCTGGCGCCATGGGTGTGGCGGACATGATGAATAATGGTCCTTTTAATGATCGACTATTGGCTGATTACTGTAATTGCCGCTCAATAATCTGTTGAAAAACCTCAAATGGTTGGGCACCGGACACAAACACACCGTTGATCAAAAATGCGGGTGTACCGCGAATACCCAACGATTGCACAGATACAGATTCCTGTGCAAGCTGGTTTTTGTAGCGTCCTGATGTAAGACAGTCCCCAAACGCTGCCGTATCAATTCCCAGATTACTCGCCAGCGAGGTGAGGTTTTCCACGCTCAGGGGAGTTCTATTGGTGGCCTGGTCTGCAAAAATTGCATCGTGGAATGCCCAGAATTTAGATTGCTCAGCCGCGCACTCACTGGCCTCTGCTGCCCGTACAGATTCAGTTCCCAGAATAGCAAAATTCTTATACACAAATCGTACTTTTCCTGTTTCTACATACTCTTTTCTAATTCGACCCAACGAGTCGATGGCAAAGTGCCCACAGTACGGTCATTTAAAATCACTAAATTCTATAATAGTCACTGGTGCATCGGGAGACCCCTGGAAATGGCGCGCGTCGGCCAGCACCAAATCCATGATGGAAGGTTGCGCGCTTTTGCCTGTGTCAGATGGTTTATTTGCCTGCGCCGCCGCTACTGCTGCTGGATGTGAGGTGGCCGTGACCACCACTCGTACCCCCTGGCCTCGCACCCCCCGCGGTCGCCCCAAACCACCAATCACCCTCCCGCCCCCCCGCCCACCCCGGGCACCCGCCAGACACCTTCCACCCCAACCACGCCCCACCCCTCGCCCGCGACACTCCCCGCCTCCACA
>CAYPUV010000206.1:0-7053 GCA_964413895.1 uncultured Anaerolineaceae bacterium | reverse complement strand
GAACTGGGCAGTCTAAAAAATGCAGTGAATGACACTTTTCAAAAAATCAGAGAATACATCTTCCAACTGCGCCCAATGATGCTTGACGATCTGGGGCTTGCCCCTACCCTTAAGCAATACGTGCAAGAGTTTGAGACCAAACACAATTTGCCGTGCAATCTGCTCATCTCTGGTTCAGAGCGACGCCTCCCGCCCCACATCGAAGTCACATTGTTTCGCATTTTGCAGGCCCTGCTAAACAACGTCGCCGACCATGCAAACGCCACCCAGGTACAAATCTCCCTGGAAATTCAAAGCGATAAAGTCGCAGCCAGCATTAATGATGATGGAAACGGTTTTGACGTAGCCGAAGCATTAGCCAATGCGCCCAAACAGAAACAAATGGGGTTAATTAGTATGCAAGAGCAAATAACTATGCTTCACGGCGAAATTAACTTCGATAGCAGTGTTGGTCAGGGCACAAGCGTGTCGCTTTGGCTACCAGTGGAATAAAGATGTTGTGACCAGCATTACGGAATTTGTATTTCCTTTTCTCTCATTGGCTTAATGCGTGCAATTTGTAGTTCATAGTGTGCGAATCAATAAATTACTACTACAAACGACGCTTCTCTAGCCTGCACCCCCTAAGTTCAATCGAAATCAGGCATTTCCCCCGGCAAATCAGGGAATTCCTCATAGCATCCGGCTTAAACATACTATATCCTTAAACTGTAAGTTTAGCTTAAAATTGTATTCCAGGAATGCACGCCTGTATTTTTGCAACACTTGTAGAGGCAAATAATGAGTAAACGAAAACATTACGGTCAAGGTTTGGTAGAATTCGCCCTGATTTTGCCGGTGCTAATTTTAATCTTGCTGGGTATTGCCGAAGGGGCGCATGTGATCCAGGCTTATATAGCAGCCCAAAATGCGGTGCGAGATGCGGCGCGATATGCTGTTGCCGGTCAGCCGCTCAATTCGTCCGGCGATCCCTGGACATACACCCCTGAACAACGGTTAAATTTTATCAAGCAGGTTGCCATTGATAGTTCTATTGGTACAGGGTACAGTCAGGTCATTACAGATGTTACCCAGTACCCCAACTATCTTGACCGCGCCACCTGCGATGCCTCTTGCGCCGGTACGTTGGGCGTACGTGTAGACTGGATTGAGTACGACGTTAACGGCAACGTGCAGGTTGTGCAACAAGATCATCCCGGTATTGAGGGATCCGATGTGCGCGTAAGCCTCTTCCACAATGTAGCACTGTGGGACCCTATTTACGCAGCCATTGTGCCGAACGGGTATTTCACCATTCAGGCTGAAATTGTGATGCGCAATGAAGGCGGCAAGCCCATAACCGGCGCCGCACCACCCTTCAGCGGCGGGGGCGGCGGCAGCCCGGGGACGGGAGGGGGACCTCCAAGCACAAGCCCCATCATTGAAATCCAGGGCGGCCCCAGCCACGCTGCCGGAACCACTGCCTATATTCGTGTTGGATTCCACGACCCCAATACAAATTACAACATTTATGTAGCCGGCGTACTTGTTGGCCCAGTAACAACCGACGCACAAGGGAATGGTATTATCCCCTACCCCATCCCCCTAAACATGGCCGTGGGAACCTACCCCGTAGAATCACGCGCCCTGGATGGTTCACCTGTGGCCAACACATCGCTGGTTGTTATTCAAGCCACAATTCCCGCCATCATCACCAACGGCGACGTGTGGCCGTTTGGTAGCGTAATTTCATACAGCCTGGTGACACATAGCCCGTTCACCGGCTACAACATCGAATTATTGCAAAACGGGTCGAAAGTGGCCGACTTGAACCCCCTCTCCACAGACGACACCGGAACGTCGGCGTTCCCTCAACCCGCCGAAACCTATCCCATCCCCAACGATGGCTCGCTCACAGAAGGCAACTATGTCATTCGCAGCGTTATTACCACCTCTACCGTTGCCAGCCGCACCCTAACCCTGCGCGAAGGTTGTATTAAAATTGACCAGGGAAATTGCGGCGAACAAATTACCACGCCCAATGGGGTGTATTTGAACATTTTGCTGCAAAAGCACGCTCCCAGCCGCACATATCTGGTGAAACTGCGCAATCTTACCTCCGGCGCCGAAATAGTGATTAACCCCAGTACCCTCACCGATGCCATTGGCAACGACTTTCTGGTGTACGGGTTGCCAACTGATTTGGTTGATGGGACGTATGCCCTTATATCTGAAGATACTGCCAACCCTGGCACTACCATCGCCCAGACAAATCTGGTGGTCAGCACACCACCCACACCATTCATCAACGTGGTTGGGGGGTACAGTTGGCCTGCTGGTAGCACCATTGAATTCCAATTACGCAACCACACCCCCGGCACACAATACGACATCTTCTGGGAAGACCAACTTGCCATCAGCAATGCCGACCCCACCGACGCCAGCGGTACGCTATCGCTCAATTACACTATTCCGGTAGACACCCCCCAGGCGTTTACCTACACCCTGCAATCCAAACCACACTCAACCAGTCCAACGCCGGGCAATTACACCGCACAGAGCCAGGATATTGAAGTAATTCCACAACCTTACCTGCGCATTGCCGAAGGAAACACGCAAGTGCCGGGCGCACCCGTAACCGTTGAATTGCACAACCACAACATCAACGCGCAATACGATGTGTACGTGGAAGAACCGGGACTGGCAGCGCCGGGACGCAAGTTGCCGTACAATCCTGTCACCACAGATGGCGTGGGGAACGGTTCCATTCGCTATGACATTCCGGCCAACCTCTCGCCTGGCCAGGTTGTCACCGTCACATCGTACCTCAGCAGTCAATCGCCCACCGTCCCCGTGGCACAAACCGTGCTGAACCTGCTTGCCGCCGACCTGCAAATCGTCAGCATCCAAACACCTGCCGTCCCCACATTCAATAGCGATATTCCCATCACCGTTACCGTGGTCAATGCAGCCCCCGTTACAATTACGCACAAATCATTTGACGTTGACCTGTATCTTGATCCGCCCACCCAACCAGACCTGGGACGCTCCCTGCCGCCCGGCGACCAAAAAATCTGGCTTCAACCGCCATTGGCCTACAGCGAAACGCGCACTTTCACCACCACCATCCCCGTTTACGGCGCGTTCGACCACAATTTATGGGTACGCGCCGATACATCAAACCGCATTCCCGAAGGCGACCCCAACTGCGCAACCAATCCCGGCAGCAATGAGTGCAACAACCTCGCTAGCACCACCATCACCCCACCCACCTGTCTGCTAGAATACGACGGCTCACAACTAACCAACCTGCACGCCTTTGGCGATACCGACCTCAGCCAACCAGCCCCTACTCCCAATAAACTACGTTTAGTCTCCAGTGGTCAAAGCACCTGGCGTACCAATGATAACGCCTCAAATAGTGGCTTTTACTATGCCTATCGTACTTTATCTTTCAGCGGAGGCAATACCGATTTTGAAGTACAAGCCCGTATTAGTTCTATTGACCCTAATGCCCAAAAATGGGGTATCGAAATTCGGCAAAATACAAACGGCACCAGCCCCAAAATAGATTGGGGATATTATAGAAATAGAACTGCATTACAGTATCAGAGCCGCAGAAGTAACGGCAGGAGAACCTCTGGATATATCAATAATATTCCACATCCATCAACCGCCCCGGTGTGGTTGCGCGTACAACGGGTGGGCAACACCATCACGCTATATTATTCTACCGAAAATGTAACTACCCCGCCGACCACATGGACAACAGCGCGAACTATAACAAACAATCCATTAGTAGATGGCAGTAACCAAACATTGGTCGGACTGTTTTCTGCATCATACACTAACAATTCAGTACAAACATTTGAGGCGCTTAATTTTCAAGTGTGTGCGCCAAATTGCAATAATCCAACTACAGTGAATTATACCCCAAATTACGACGGTGTCGTGGACAGTGGCTGGAACACACGCGCATTTGGAAATGCAGATTCCCCCACACCATCATTCACAGAGATTGTGGGCGGCAGCAGCACATACACGCCCTTTGATTACAACACCACCAATGGCCTGATTACAATGTACAACAACGGCTCCACATCTGCCAACCAAACAAGCGACGACAACGGCGGTTACCTCTACGCCTACCACACCGTTTCCGGCAACTTCGATGTGCGGGTGCGGGCCATCTCACAAAGCAAATACGATGACGGTAGCTCGTTACCCAGCTATGCCAAGTTCGGGTTGGAAATTAGAGCCACGATGGATCCCGCCTCCGACAAATTGATGTGGGCTTCTACCAGCGGCAGAAGATTACAATACTGGTACCGCGTCAATGGCAATGGCACCAGTAACGCCAACAACGGCACCTCAGCTCGCCCAGTGTGGCTGCGCATTGTCCGCAGCGGCGCAGATTTTACGCTGTATTATTCCTATGATACAACCAATCCACCCACCAATTGGACTAAAGAAACCACGTTGAACCTCTCCAATATGCCAAATGACATCTTTCTGGGGCTGATGAACGCTTCATACAGCAGCAGCAAAAAGAATACGGTTACGTTAGACAGCTACCACGTTTGTGTCGCTCCATCTGGCGCTGAAAGCTGCGGTGCCGTGCGAGAGAGCAACGGGTTGGTGGTTATTGACGCCACCAACCAAACCGCCAACTTGCAAAACGGATACGGGTATGGATGGGTTGCCACAACCCGGAACGGCAAAAACGGCTACTGGATTGCAGACAACGGCAACAACACCCCAGGGTACGCCTTCGACCCCAACGCGCCAGAACTGCAATATAAAATTGATATTACCAATCCCGGCACATACTATGTGTGGGTATTAGGGTACGCCCCTAATGGCAGTGGTGACAGCCTGTTTGTAGGACTGGCCGGCACAACCCCAGCCGACAATATCGATTCCAATACCGGCTCTATCACCTGGGCAAATACCCAACAACACCTCGGTGGCCCCTACACCATCAACATTTCTACGGTAGGACAGGTAACATTAAGTGCGTGGATGCGGGAAGATGGCTATGAGCTGTACCAGATTTTACTCACCACCGACCCCAACTTTACCCCTAGCGACACAGCCACCTACGCTTCATCACAATGTTCCGCCGCCGGCGTACCCGAACCGCCGCCCGGATTGCTCGATTGCCAGACGGCCATTGTCAACGGCAATTTTGAAGACGATCAACTGATGAGCAAATGGGTCTACCCCAGCACCGCCGAACAGGTAACGCGCACCAGCCTGCCACACTACTTTGGCACCGAGCAAAGCTTCAGTATGGCGCTGCCGGCTACCAATGTCTATGGGCTGCCCAGACATCCCTGGCTCTACCAGGAAATCACTATGCCCGGTTGGATCATCACCCCCACGGTAAGCGGCGGCACCAGCCTTAATCTCAAACTCCACGTGGCCGTGAACCCAGAAGGTTCTGAAGAACCAGACCCACTGTTCGTTTCGCTGCAAGACCAAACCGGGCAGACACTGAGCGCCGTAACCCCCATCACCATCACCACGGGAGACACACCCCCCTTCATTGACCCCAACAATCCCAACCCCGATAATAGCGAATGGGTGCAAAAAACCTTCAACCTGGCCAGCGCCTTTAATCCACCCGCGTCGCTTTTGGATTACAAAGCTCAGGTGTTGCGGCTGTACTTTAACTCACCCAATCCCAACGGAACGTATAGCACGCGGTTCTATTTAGATAATGTTGACCTGCAAATTTGCACGCAACAACCCGTGCCCACCCAATACAGCACTAAAGTGGCCGGCGACGTACACGTGTTCCTCAACGGCATCCCCACTGAAAAACCTGGTGTGTTTGTGTGGATTTATGCCATTGACGGTAGTATGGAAAAAACCTATACTATTCAAGACTCAACGTTTAGCTTCTATGATTTGCCAGCCGACCCAGGCGGAACCCAATACATTCTTTATGCTGAATATTGGGAAGACACAAACTTCTACTCTGCTTCGACTGTGATTGTGCTCACGCCCGGTCAGGTTATTGATGACATTTCACTCTTGCTGTTCTAGCCCAGCACGTCAGAGTCAGAGGGGATGGTTATGCGTTTAAGAATAAATGGTCTATTATGGTCAAAGGTAGGTGTTGCGATATTCAGCGCAGTGATGTTGCTGGGTCTGGCGCTCATTTACGTTATTCAAGCTGCTGAACCGCAAGATTTTGATTACCCCAACAACCTGTCTCGCACCGCCAAAACCGGGCTTGAATCTGGACGCCCGGAGATGGCCTCCAAAGGGAGTACGCTCGCCGTCGTGTGGTCTGACGGGTTTAACGCACTCAGCGACACAAAAAGTAACGGGCACATTTACCTGAGCAACGCCGATGAGATCGACGGCTATTGGCGCCCGCGCGTGCAGGTGTTTGCCGCTACCACCGATAACTGGGCCACAGACCCGGCCCTGATTTTTGACCAGGCGGCAGGACCCACCAAAACCGTGCACATTGTTTGGGCGCAGGCCAATAGTTGCAACGGTATTTTAACCAACTGCAAATTCCAGGCGATTGAGTACGCACAGTGCGATATTACCGGCGATTTGCCCACCTGTACGCCAGCCCAATCGGTCATTAGTAGTACAAACAATGTGGCGTACCGTAACCCCACCATTACGCAAGATGACTTGGGCGTGCTACACGTTGTGTGGACCGATGATAACAATCATAAACTATATTACAGTCGCGGGATTACACCCACTCAGGCCAGCGGCTGGACAGGAAAAGCCGAAGTCATCGATGCCCCAAACGGCAAAGTCCCCCGGCTTATTTTCTCTAATGGCCGGCTGCATTTGGTGTGGTATGATGACACCAGCAATAAAATTGGGTATCTTTACGATGAGCAGTACACCGATGATGCTCTTGTCGCCAATGGCGCATGGCAATGGTCAACGGCCGCGGGAACGTTTGCCGGGGGCAACGTTGGAAATCCATCCATCGCAGCGCGAGGCAAGCTGGTCTTTGTAACCTTTAACATTCAAGACCCAGCCACCTTGCTAGACAGTAGCCCAACCACGCCGAAAGACTTTCTCCTGGTCTACGCC
>CAYPUV010000205.1:0-7058 GCA_964413895.1 uncultured Anaerolineaceae bacterium | reverse complement strand
GTCTCGTGGGCTAGGAGAGGTGGATAAGAGACAGCCATCGCACTGCCCCAAACGAAGCAATTACTGGTCATCGAAACCGCGGGCCGATTGCAGGCGATCAGCACGCTCATCGCTTCGATTCCGGAGCCGCCGATTCCAAAGAAACCAGAAAAACCAAAGCCCAAGGAAAAACCGAAACCACCGCCGACCGTCCTGGCCGTCTACGCGGCCGATAAAATCGATCCGGAGGCGGCGGTGGCAGCCCTGACGCAGCTGTTCGGCGAAGCGAAGTTCACAATCGACAAGAAAGTAGACCAGATTCTCTGCTACGCGCCGGAGCCGCAGCAGCCGGCGATCAAGGCGGCGATCGACCAGATGACGGCCAATCGACCGCCCGACCAGCGCGCCCGATTGGAAATCTATTCGTTGGCCGGGATCGATCTTTCCCAATTCGAACGGACGTCGCCGGAGGGCGAGACGCCGGCCGCTGTCGCCCGCGCCGAAACGCTGCGGTCCCGCCGCGGCCCGTCCCGCGGCTCTTTGTTCCTGGGCCTGCCCCACGCACGCCACTCGACACCCCCCACCCCCCCAGCGTCCACAGCTTCAGATGGTCACATCAACACGGCATTAACTACACCCCCAAAGTCTTCCCCGACGCCCCCAGCACGCTGGCCGCTTACGAAGCTGGCAACTGCGACGGCTTCACCACCGATAAATCTGGCCTGGTCTCCCAGAAACAGGAGTTGGAAAATCCTGATGACCATATAATTTTGGATGTAACAATGTCCAAAGAGCCGCTAGGCCCCGCCTACTCCCATGGTGATGACGAATGGGGCAACCTCATTGACTGGGTTGTCTACTGCACCTTCTCTGGCGAAGAATACGGTGTGAATTCACAGAACGTGGATGAAGTGGCGAAAACCTCAGAAGACCCCAATGTCCGCCGTATGCTTGGTGTGGAAGGCGAATTGGGCAAAGGGTTAGGGGTTGATAATGACTTCTGCGCTCAGATTATCAAGCAAATTGGCAACTATGAAGAAATCTACGACCGCAACCTCGGCCCCGACACCCCCTACAACGTGCCGCGTGGTTTGAATAGTTTGTGGACTAATGGTGGTTTGCTCTACGCCCCGCCGTTCCGCTAAACTTTGGCGTGTGTATGGATAGGGTCGTAACTATCTGATAATTGCACAGCCCAACAATCTTGTTGGGCTGTGTTATGTCGTTAACTGGTTCAAAGGTCAAAGTTTAAGAACGACCCGATCAGTTTAAGCTTTGACCCTTGCATCAAATTTTGAAATGGGTGCATTTAATACAGGTTGGTATTGAGCGATGCCCCGTCCGATGCATGGGTAAAAATCTTATCGTCATCAACCTGGAGAAACACACCCTTTTGAAACTTGTACGGGGAGAAATGGATGAGCGACACGGCAGTTAAGCAGCCAGATGGGTTTGACCCATCCTTTGCTCAAAGTAAATTCAGCTCCGGGCAGCTTATTACATATCTGCTCATTCTTATTGGGGTTGGATTATTTATTTTTGGGGTGATAAATTTTAATAATTGGCGGTTAATCAATCCAGAAGCAGTTGCTCAGGCCAGAGTAGATAAAGAGCAAGGATTAACCAGAGCGGAAGAGGCCAGTCTGTACGAGCGTCAACTTAAGGCGGCGACGGCGACAAAATCTGATTTTGGTCGCCGGGGAATGATTTATGTTGTTGTTGGAGTGTTAATGTTGTGGATTTCGCAGCATTGGCAAGAGTGGCGCAAGCTTTTTGGTGAGCAAATGCTTTATGCTTACTCGTTTATTGTGCCGCCGCTAGGCTGGATCTTATATTTGTTTGCCTACCCCACACACGGCAACAAAAACCGCAAAATTATCCGACGTAATATTGGTGTTATGTCGCTGGCATTGTTAGGAGGGTATATTGCGTATTATGTGGTATTACTTCTGCAGGCGTATGCCCTTTCTCCGCTGGGGAGCGCGGTAGCGCTCAATAGCTTTGTTGTGGGAGTATTTAACTTTTTGCTGGCCTCGCAAATAGCTCAATTTGCGGGTATTTTTGTGGGAGGGTACATTGCCTTTGCCACGAGAGACGTGCGTGCCATTGCGGTGGCGGCGCAGTTGGTTGTGCTGGCAGTTGTCATTGCAATTTTGGCCTGGCTGGGGGGAAATGCTGCCACGGGCATTGAATCGCGGGGATTGAGTGCTACTGATTTTGGGTTTCTCAAGCTCACAGCCAGCTTCGATATTTCTGAAAGCCTGATCCCCTATGACAGAACCTATACATACGGCCGCGCGTTCCTGGTGGGCGCACTCAATACATTGATGGTGAGTGTGCTGGGCATTTTCCTGTCGACGATATTGGGGCTGTTTTTAGGCATTGCGCGCCTTTCCACCAACTGGCTTACCAGTGTGCTTGCCCGGGCCTATGTTGAATTAATGCGCAATGTGCCACTATTGGTGTTGCTGTTCTTTTTATACGCTGGGGTTTTATTGCAATTGCCTCACCGGGACAACACGATCCAGTGGCTGGGAGGGCGAGTTTTACTGAACAACCGGGGCGTGGCGCTGGCCTGGTTAAAACCAACCGATACGTTTAACGCCTGGTTGCTATATTTTGTACTGGCAATTGTTGTGGCGGGCATAATTTGGTACTTTAGAAACCGCACTTATCCCGTTACCGGACGTCCGGCATTTTCGCTGTGGTTTGTGCTGGTGGGATTTGCGGCAGTAGCCGGAACGGGTATCGCTATTGTACATCCGTTTGTGTACCAGGTTCCCTACATTCAAGGCTTAAACTTTGCCCGCGACGAAAACAGACATTTCCTCGGTTTGGTAATGACGCCAGAATTCTTTGGGGTGTTATCTGGGCTAACCCTTTACACCGGCGCATACATTGGCGAGGTTGTGAGAGCCGGCATTCAAGCTGTATCAAAAGGCCAGAGAGAGGCTGCAACTGCTCTAGGCCTTTCCAGAGCACAAAGTATGCAGCTTATTATCCTTCCTCAAGCGTTGCGGGTTATCATCCCTCCATTAACCAACCAATATCTGAACCTGGCTAAAAACTCCAGTCTGGCTATTGCTATTGGGTACGCCGACCTGTTTGCTGTTGCCAACACCACCTTTAACCAATCTGGGCAATCGGTACAGGTTATTTTAATGCTGATGGCCAGTTATTTGCTACTTAGTTTAACGATTTCGGTTATCATGAATTCTATCAACCGCCGAATCCAAATCAAGGAGCGTTAATATGACAACTGCAACAAACGCACAAGCGCCGTATGAACCCCCGCCACGTTTAGAGGTTGGCGTGCTGGGGTGGCTCAAGCACAATTTGTTTGGGTCATGGTCTGATGCCATATTAACCGTTCTATCGCTGGGGCTTCTATACGTAGTCTTAACCCCTTCTATCCATTGGGCGGTGACAAAGGCAAACTGGCGAGCTGTTACAACCAACTATTTAATTCTGGCCCACGGACCGTACCCCCAGAACCAGGATTATCGCGTATTCCTGTCAGCGGGTATCATTATTGTTTTGGGGGCCATTAGCCTCTTTATCTACCGGGGAAAGAATAAAAAAGCGCGCCGCACAATGACCATCGTTTGGGTCGTTTCCCCATTTGTGCTATGGTATCTTTTAGCCGGGTTTAAGGGCTCTGCGGTCCTGCCGCAGGTGGAGTACAGCAAGTGGGGAGGCCTGCTGTTGACCTTCGTCCTGGCAATTTTTGGCATTGCTGCCTCCTTCCCCATTGGCGTATTGCTGGCCTTGGGGCGTCGCAGCGACATGCCTATTATCAAGTGGCTTTCCACAACGTACATTGAGCTGGTGCGCGGCGTACCTTTCATCACGGTCTTGTTTATGGCACAAGTAATGCTTCCACTGGTGTTGCCCGCCAATGTGCGCGTGCCGGGGATGTTTCGGGCAATGGTGGGAACAGCCTTGTTTAGCGCGGCGTATCTGGCAGAAAATGTCCGAGGCGGATTACAGGCCATTCCCAGAGGGCAAAGTGAAGCAGCACGCGCATTGGGCTTAACCACATTCCAGGAAATGTATTTTATTGTTTTGCCGCAGGCCTTACGCACCGTTATCCCGCCACTGGTGGGACAATTCATTGCCTTGTTCAAAGACACCTCGTTGGTGGCAATTGTAGGACTGCTCGATTTCTTGAAAGTATCGCAGACAATTTTGTCGCAAGCAGGATTTCTGGGCGCACAAAAAGAGGTTTACCTCTTTGCCGCCGTGATATACTTTATTTTCTCGTTTGCCATGTCCTCTGCCAGTATTCGGCTGGAAAAACAGTTGGGTGTTGGTACGCGATAGGTAAAGTTTTATAAATTCGGGTTGCAAACGTTGCCATTTGTGAATAAAACTATAAACATGGAGGAATGCCATGAGCGAAGAATATATTATTAAGTGCAAAGGGGTAAAAAAATGGTATGGAGAATTCCAGGCGCTAAAGGGAATTGATTTTAAGGTTAAGGAAGGAGAGGTGATTGTTATTTTGGGGCCTTCCGGCTCCGGCAAATCCACCTTCATTCGCACAATTAATCGCCTGGAAGAACACCAGGCCGGTGAGATTTTTGTTAACGGCATTGAATTAAATAACGATGTTCGCAACATCGCTGAAATTCGCAAAGAGATTGGCATGGTGTTCCAGCAATTTAACCTTTTCCCACACCTTACGGTTATGGATAATATTACGCTGGCCCCAATTTGGGTGCGCAAATGGGATAGACCTACGGCGGAAGCCAAAGCGATGGAATTGCTAGAGCGCGTGAAAATTCCGGAACAGGCCTACAAATACCCCGGACAGCTTTCCGGGGGGCAGCAACAGCGTGTGGCAATAGCCCGCGCGCTGGCAATGGAGCCGGAAATCATGCTGTTCGACGAGCCAACCTCGGCGCTGGACCCGGAAATGATTAAAGAAGTGCTTGACGTGATGATTGACCTGGCAAAAACCGGGATGACTATCATCGCCGTAACCCACGAAATGGGGTTCGCCAACAACGTTGCGGATCGGATAGTATTTTTTGATTATGGTGAAATCGTTGAAGAGAACACACCTGAGAAGTTCTTTACCAATCCACAACACGAACGCACCAAACTCTTCTTGTCGCAAATCTTGCATCATTAAATGGCAACCTGAATAGTTACAAAATAATTACACAATTTCACACATTGTGCCTTGTAAAACGTAAGGATGTATTCGTAACGTCCTTGCGTTTTTATAACCCATAAATTATGATGAATCGCCGTCTGATGTATGTTCTTGCCAAAACTATACCGCTTTGGGTTGTGTTGGCGCTGTTTCTTTTTTTCGGCGTGTACATCCCCTTTGGCAAGACATTTTCCTTGCCACAAGATGGTCCAATTCTCTTCTGGCAGGATGGAGCCATCTACACCATCAACGCTGATGGCACCAATTTAACCAAACTTACCCCCGCAATTGGCGCCGACCAGCGCTACACAGCAGTAGCTCCTGGTTGTAGCGGTCAGTCGTCAACTATTTGTTGGGTGCTTATTGGACATGTATTGTATGATGCTTTGGGTAGAGGCGTTCCTCTTCCGCTTAATAACGCCCTGGAGTGGGTTGATGCGCCCGCGACCTGGTCGCCAGATGGAATACACATTGCCTATGCCGCCAACCGCAAAACCGATGGTCAACGTGTGCTGCTGATATACGACACGGCACAAAACATTGTGTGGCAGGCTGCCGTCAACACGGACGATTCGATCAAACCCGCATGGTCGGCGGAGTGTGTGGATGGCGTGGTTGACAACTGTTACCTGGCCTTTGGGCAAAAGTCGGCGAGCGGGCAGACGGGCAAAGTGATTGTGGCTCAAAACCTGTCCACCGGCAGCGCACACACCTGGACAATCCCCAGCAGTCAGGGACATATTTTAAGATGGTCTACTAATAATGAACTCTATTACGGTGGGCGATTGGGATGGTTTGCTGTGGTAGATGGACGCCGCGTGAGCGAGCGGGCCACGTCAGCCCTCACAATGGCTCCGTCCCCGGCATTTGATCAGGTTGCCTATTATGACATCAGGCCAGCCGAAGACGGAGTATCAGCAGCAACAATACTTAATTTGGCAAGCATCGCAGGGGATCCTTTGCGCACTATTTACGTGTTCCCTTCCACGTTGGGCAGAATGAATATCCAGGCACGTCAGATATTCTGGGCACCAAATGGAAGTGGGCTGGCGGCGTATAATCAAGGATTGCTACTGCACTATGATTTGCAAGCGCAAACGATGTTCATTTGGTACAAAACCCCGACCGCAGGCAAGTTTAGCAGCTACGCCTTTGCGCCTTCGGGCGATCGAGTGGCGCTGGTAGAAAGCCAATATTTAGAACACCAGTCAACCCCGCAGAATCGACTTTTGGTTGTTTCTCGCTCGGGCGACGTGGTGACACTGAGACCCCGGAGTTCTGGCGCCATTGTGCTGCTGGCATGGCTGCCCCAACATTATACCCGCTATTTTCTACCCCGGAATTTTGCAATCTTCAGTTAATGTGGAATATTTAAATGGCAGGTAGTGTGCCTGTACACCCTATGACGGGTTTCCAGCCTGCCCTCTGGCGCTGAAAACCAACTGCCAAAAGGGTTTTGCAATCAGCGTTGATTGTGCCCAAAAGTTAAAAAACACCGAAAAGTGAAGGTGTTCAATGGACTTGATGAACACGGATTCCAAAGGTATTGCTTACATAAAGAGCGAAGAAGAATTCAATCGCGCGCGTCGCAAAGCGTTTGTGCAAGATATTATTGCCAGGATGAGCGGCTATAACCTTGATCTGCTCTCTTTTGAGGAAGTTACAAAAAAACTACGGCTTCGGCAAGCTATTAACCGGGGACGACAAGATATTCCGTTAAAGCAAATTGCCGGTAGCTGCGGGCGCTACACCGATTTCACACGCACTTTTATCCCGCGCCGGGCCGGTAGAGACAAAGAACGCTGGCGGCAAATTTATACCCTGGCCACAACTGGACAGGGATTCCCGCCCATTGAGGTTTACAAGATCGACCGGGTGTATTTTGTCCGCGACGGCAACCACCGGGTATCTGTAGCAC
>CAYPUV010000204.1:0-7101 GCA_964413895.1 uncultured Anaerolineaceae bacterium | reverse complement strand
TCAAAATACCATTACTGCGTCAGAATCAAAATAATGCGCCTCGGCGCATTACGACCGGAAGGCGTTGCGCGGCGTGGAAAACCGCACAATCGGTCAGAATCAAAATAATGCGCCGAGGCGCATTACGACGCCGCGATGTTGGCGGCAATATCTCGCTCGTGAAGACGCATATTCATTGAAATAGACAGAACGCGCCGAGGCGCATTACGACGGTTATACACAGCAACAAGTTGCCGAGTTATGTAATGTATTGAAATAGACAGAACGCGCCGAGGCGCATTACGACTTTAACTGCCTTTCCAAAACTTCTTCAACAGAAACTCTATTGAAATAGACAGAACGCGCCGAGGCGCATTACGACTTTTCTGGCAGTCCCTAGCTAATATCTGGCTTAATTGCTATTGAAATAGACAGAACGCGCCGAGGCGCATTACGACTATAGCTTGCCAATTCCATATCATCTTCTGCAATGTTATTGAAATAGACAGAACGCGCCGAGGCGCATTACGACCCTCGTCCGTCCGTTGAGCTCCAGCCGCACTCGCCGCACGTATAGATTGAAATAGACAGAACGCGCCGAGGCGCATTACGACAATATTATTGACGCTGTCAAACCCGTCCACCACCTCATTGAAATAGACAGAACGCGCCGAGGCGCATTACGACGAATGTCACGCCACAAGACAATCACATTGAAATTTATATTGAAATAGACAGAACGCGCCGAGGCGCATTACGACGGAACTGCCGCGCAAATTCCGCGAATTCATCAAATATATTGAAATAGACAGAACGCGCCGAGGCGCATTACGACCTTTCTGATTTTTTTCTTCAATAATCTCGGTCAACCCATTGAAATAGACAGAACGCGCCGAGGCGCATTACGACAAAACTCCCTGCATCATCATTACCATCATAGTATGTATTGAAATAGACAGAACGCGCCGAGGCGCATTACGACGCTTTGGGACACTTGCGGGTAAAATGCCACAAGTGAAATTGAAATAGACAGAACGCGCCGAGGCGCATTACGACAGACTGCCACGCATGCTGATACCATACTCCAGCGCATGATTGAAATAGACAGAACGCGCCGAGGCGCATTACGACGGATTACCATCACTACGAACAATCTTGTCCGCAATAGATTGAAATAGACAGAACGCGCCGAGGCGCATTACGACAACAAAAAACGCAAAAAGTAATTTAATGATAGTGGCATGAATTGAAATAGACAGAACGCGCCGAGGCGCATTACGACCCAAATAGCGGGTCATCGGACGGGAAGGCTACTTCAACCATTGAAATAGACAGAACGCGCCGAGGCGCATTACGACTAATATGCACGACGGCAATGATAGTCGTACATCTTTTATTGAAATAGACAGAATGCGCCGAGGCGCATTACGACCTCAATTGCGTCCCGACTCAATCCCGGTCCGCTAATATTGAAATAGACAGAATGCGCCGAGGCGCATTACGACCCTCAACTTTCACTCAACGGAGACAATCAATGGACGATTCTCTTGCGGGTATCTGCGCAACTGCGTTCGGTATTTTTGTGTTTCTCATCGTGCTGCTACCTCACCCAAACCGTAAAACGCCCACCCGCCCGCGTTTTATGGACTCGTCCCTCAGCGACAGTGAACGCCAGAAAGCCTGGTTCAATTGGGAAGTCCTCGGTATGGATGATGACGACTTCTGCTCATCGTAACCCGTTTCGGGGCAGCCATTTCTTTTTCAAAAATCCGAATAACTTCAGAAATCCATCAGAGGTTTCTCCGGCATTGGAAGAAAATCCGCTTTTTACAGAAGATACACGTCAAGCACTCCACCTCGTCCCGGAAAAAACGATTGTGCTTTTATTTGACGAATTAATGGGGAAAACTCCGCTGAAACCGGCGAGAAATGACACCGACAAAAAGTTGGAACGCGAACGCCAACACCTGGCTGAGCGGAAAGCGCACGCCCGCGCCTGCCGCGATACAAACCCCACTTATGAAATAGCCCCGCCAATATATGAATACAATGTAACTACTCACCCTCTCCCCCAAACCCCCTCGCTCTCACGCCTGTGCCCAAAGGGCACAGGTGCAACAGCCGTGCCGATATTGCCGCAGGTGTTGCCCCAATTTATCGAGGTATGATATACTTGAGGCGTGTTTACTCAGCTGTCATTGCGAAGCCCGCAGGGCTGAAGCCTGTCCTAAGTTTATCGAAGGGCAATCCTCATTACCATAAACGGAGATTGCATCCATCCAGGCATCTTCAACTTCGCCACGCTCGCAATGACACATTTACGGGTAACAGCTAAGTAAATACCTTGAGACAACAATAATTCTCCGCATCGAGGTTGTGCCAATGGCACAGATGAACCTACCACATCCCCCCGACGGGTGCCAGCCCGGCGAGCGGGTCGTTTTTAATAAACTCCGGCGATTACTCCCCAATCCATATTTCATCTGGTTTGAACCGACCCTTTTCGGCAAGCGAAAAAGTTCCCGCCCGGACTTCATCGTTTTAGGTCCCGATATTGGGTTGGTCATCATTGAAGTGAAAGACTGGACGCTCGACCGCATCCGTGCCGCCAATCGCGAAACGTTCGAGTTGCGTCTCGGCAGTCGCATCGAACGCCGCACCAATCCCGCCCAACAAGCCCGGTCGTACGTGCTCGATGCCATCACCCAACTGGAAAACTGCAAGTACAGCAACCCCGATTTATACCAAACGCTCCTGCAAACCCGGGGCGCATATCGCGGCAAACTGGCATTCCCCGTCTTCGCACTGGTTGCCTTCCCGCACATCACCCGCCGCGAGTGGGAAGCCTCCCCTTTAAAGCTCGATCAAATGCTGCACGCCCAAGATATTCTTTTGCAGGATGATTTTTCCGATGGACTTTCCAACCGGCTGAAAAATGCAGCCGTTTTCCCCACAAATTTATCGGAAAAACAAATGCAGACCATCAAATGGCTGATGTACCCCGAAACGCGCATCCCCGCCAAACAAGGGGAACTCTTCACGCTGGATGCGGAGCAAGTCGGATTGGCACAACTCGATACCTACCTGCCAATTGAGGCACGCACACTGGCGCGCAAAGGACGGGTGAAGCTGGTGCGCGGCGTGGTCGGCAGTGGCAAAACGCTGATTTTGCTGTACCGCGCCAAGTTCATCAGCGAGCAAAACCCGAACTGGCGCGTGCTCGTTCTCACCTACAACAAAACGCTGGCGGAACATATGCGCCGGCTGTTCGAGCAAATCGGCGGGGATACCGGGCGCGTGAAAATTATTCACTTCCACAAATGGGCGGTTGATTTGCTGAAAAGCCAAAATTTCCGGCGACAGATTTTGGATGACCGCAGTCGACACGGGCTCATCACCCGGGTGCTGAACGCCAACGGTGCACACGATTTTTCGGTGGATTTTCTGGCGGATGAATTTCAGTGGATAAAGGAACGGGTGGCGCACCAAGCGTGGGACGATTATCCCGACCCGGCGAAAATTCCCCGCCGCGGGCGTGGTCACAATTTGGGCGCGCAGGAACGGGAAAAACGGCAGGAAATTTACCGCTTGTTCCAACTGTATCAGCAGCAGCTCGACCAAAATTCCCTGCGCGATTGGGACGATGTGCCGGTAGATTTATTGCAATTAGTCGAAAGCGGGATGCTGGATGACCACCGCTATCATGCCATCCTCATTGATGAAGCGCAGGATTTCGCCCCGTCGTGGTTTCGGGTGGCGTTTGCAATGCTCAAGCCAGAAACAAAAATGGTGTTCATCGCCGGCGATGGCACGCAGCAAATCTATCGCCACGATTTTACCTGGAAAGAACTGGGGCTGGGTATTACCGCCCGCGATAGTTTTATTTTGACCCGTTCATACCGCAGTACCCGGCAGATTGTTGAAGTCGCACTGGATGTCATCCGTGACAGCAGCACACTGCTGCAAAACCTGTCCGATAGCGGCGACAAGTTGGTGGAACCAGATGCCCGCTACGCCGAATTCCGTTCCGGACCGATGCCGGTACTTCTTTCCTTCGCATCACCGGAAAAAGAATATGGCGAAATCGCACGGGAAATTACCTCGCTGTTACGACAAGGGTATCAGCCAAATCAAATTGCTGTCTTAAGACGGCACCGTTTTCGCAATGATGCGCTCACCGACCGACTTCGGAAAACCGGTATCCCCTTCCATTTTTTACACACTGGCACACCATCCATCCAAAATGCAATCCAATTGTGTACCTTTCACAGCGCCAAAGGGCTGGAATTTGAAGTGGTATTCATTTGTGGGTTGGAGGAATTTCAGGTGAAAACGCCGGTGGAGACAAACCGTGGCGAGTTCCAACGGTTGCTTGACTATGAACGAAAATTGCTCTACGTGGGCATGACCCGTGCCCGACGGCTGCTATATATTACCTACAGTGGCACCGGCGCCGACTGGATTGCCCAACGCCTGCAAGCCAAGTTGAAAAACGCCCCGCAATTCGCACCATAAACACGCAATACAACCTGTATTATCTCGACAATCCCCCCATTCCACAATAGAATTAACCTGAAATGACTGCGGATGACCCGCTGTGGGTGGGCGAACGGGGCGCGCTCAAATCGCCGAGCGGGGTGTTCCGGATGCTGAAAAAATATGCGCGGCAGGCGGGGCTGGATGAGACAACCATCAGCCCGCACGTGCTGCGGCATACCTTCGCCACCCGCTATCTGGCAGCCAACCCCAACGATCTGCGCGGGTTGCCGCGCTGCACCGGGTGCGGATGGGGGTGTCGGCGTGCTGCATCGTTTCCACCAGTTTTTCGATGACGGTCGTCACCGTACGGGGACTGACGTTGCTCTTGCCCACGTCGAGCAAGGCTTCCCCGGCAAAAATAATCTGCCGTTGCGTATTTTCGCCGGTGGCGCCCAGTTGCAATATTTGCCGCAAGAGCCGCGCCGCCGCTTTGGGGCGTTGCTGTACCACACCCAGCACCCCCACCGTCAGTCGCAGGGTTTCATTCCATGCCCCGTCGAAAAGGTACTGTTCAAAAAGTTGCTGTACCGCCGCCGGGTCTTCGTCCAGCAGCAGGACAATCCCTTTAGCCGCCAGCATCTCTTCCAACGTCAGGTGCAAAAAACCGTAGCGGTTCTCACCCCGCTCCAGCAGCAGGTTAGAATAGTGCTCAATGCCGTATAGAAACGCGCGTGCCCGCCAGCGGCGCATCCTCGTACCCCACAATCCGGCTGGTCACCACCACCCGGTTGCCGGCGGGGACGGCATCGGTGGCGGGAGCGGCGGGGTGGGGCATATATTCCGCCACAAAAGATTGCACCAATCGCACCACGTGCTGACGGTTGCGCTGCACTTCATCCAGCCCATCCAGCAGCACCACCGCCTGCCCCTTGTCCAACGCATGTTGAAAAAGCGCGCCGATATGCGCCAGTTTCTGCTGCCGCCCGGCGTAATAGTCGCCCAAGTATTGGCACAGGTTGATGTCGCCGCGTTGCAGGCGACGGGCATAGGCATTCAGGGGGAATAAAATGGGCAGGGGACCACCGTCTTCCGCCGTTTCTGCCAGCGCCAGCGCCAGCACTTTCAGCAGAGTGCTTTTACCTGCGCCGGGATCGCCCAGCACCACCACCGCCGGTGCGGTTTTGAGCGTCTCTTCGATGAAACGGGGTTCGCTGTGACGGGCGGGGGTCAGGTCGGCGGGGAGTTCCACGCCCGCCAGCATTCGTCCCGCCACGCGGAGGGGGGACTCGGCGGTGCCGGATTGCGCGCGCAACGGCACATACACCGCCGTCAGCGGCAGTTGCTGCGTCACCTGCTGCACCTGCATAATGCCTTTCATATCCAAATAGCGGAAGGATTCACGCAGGTGCGCCAGATAATCGCGGCGGAGTTGGGTCAGATTGGCGGGCGGGGTGAACGGGGTAGTGAAAATGGCATAAAGGTTCTGCTGAATGCCGGTAATCAGGTCGCGGGCGTGAATATCACGGGCGTTGATGTCGCCGGAGTCGGATTGGGTCATAGGATTGCTCCTGGATACGGATGGATGATGCTCGATATGGATCGCTATATTTTTGCGAAAGTTGATTGTAACGGGGAATGGATGACTATATCCACATTATAGCAAATATTCTCGCACACTGCACGCCCTATTTTTAACGCACCGCGTGCTTTCAGCGCTAAAGTTTGCTATACTGTCTGTAGAAACCATCAAAAGGGGGATTTTGATATGCCGTATCTCAAGGTCAACAACATCAATTTATTTTACGAAAGCACCGGCGAGGGCGCGCCCGTCCTTTTTCTGCACGGGCTGGGCTCCAGCACCCGGGATTGGGAATGGCAAATGCCCTATTTCGCCCGGTTCTACCGCGTCATCACCGTTGATGCACGGGGGCACGGGCGGTCGGACAAACCCGCCGCACCCTACAGCGTCCCCCGCTTCGCCGCTGACATCATCGCCTTTATTCGCGCGCTGAATATCGCGCCGGTGCATCTGGTCGGCATTTCTATGGGCGGGATGATTGCTCTGCAAATCGGCGTTGATGCGCCCGAATTGCTCAAATCAATGGTAGTGGTGAACAGCAGCCCGGCGCTGCGCATTCAAACCCCGAAAGAAAAACTGATGCTGTGGCAACGGCTGTTGATTGTACAATTGTTGGGGATGCGCGGGATGGGGAAGTTTCTCGGCAAGCGGTTGTTCCCCCTGCCGGAACAGGCTGACCTGCGCCAAATCTTCGCCGACCGCTGGGCGGAGAATGACAAACGCACCTATCTGAATGCGCTGCGAGGGCTGGTCAATTGGGATGTGACCGAGCGGCTGGGGCACATCACCTGTCCGGTGCTGGTCGTCGCCGCCGATGGCGATTACACCCCTCTTGCCGAAAAACGGGCGTACACGGCGAAAATACCCCGCGCCGAGTTGGTGGTCGTTCCCGATTCTCGGCACGCCACGCCCGCGGAAAAACCGGATACTTTCAACAAAATTGTCCACGTTTTTCTGAAACAACACGCTTGAGGTTACTTTTGCACACTCAATTTGCTGCCACCCGCGCCAGAAACGCGGCAAAATGTCTGCGCCGCCACCGCCGAGACATAGCCGCCCATGCT
>CAYPUV010000203.1:0-7169 GCA_964413895.1 uncultured Anaerolineaceae bacterium | reverse complement strand
TAAACACCAGGCCACACCCCCCACAACCCGACACCTGGCCGAAGGGTTAACCAGCATCAAAGAATGACGGATGGACAAGATGATGCCCCCGTGGAAAACTCGGCTGACTGAGAATGAGATTTGTGTCGGGGCCGCCTATGCCCAAAACCTGTCCGTAACGGCAGCCGACCTTTCTGCCGGAAAAACGGTCTACGCTGAAAATTGCGACACATGCCACGGCGCAGATGGGGTGGGGGATGGCATAGACCTCACGCAACCAACCCTGCTCATCAACAAAAGCAGTCAGGATTTGTTTGACGAACTACGGGCGGCTCAGGGCGACCACGCCTCCCTGACAACCCTTCCCGACGCCGCGATTCGACAATCGCTGATTGTGGCGCGTAATTTTAGCCTGAACTTACCTGCTTTGGACGGTACATTGAAAGGCAAACTACTCAATGGCTCCACCGGCGAACCGGTTGCCAACATGCCCATTACGCTGCACGTGGTCTCTTCCACGGGCGATTCCGTGCAAACGGTCAAGGGCGTCAGCGCTGAAGACGGTTCCTTTGTGTTTGAAAACCTTAATCGTGACCACACATTAAGCTACATTCTTGAAGCCGACTATAAAAACATACCGTATTTTTCACCCGAACCAGCTATTTTCTTGCCCGATAAAACCGAAACGGACTTGAACCTGAACGTTTATGAAACCACCGACGACCCAGCAGTTGTGTCTCAAAGCACGCTGCACCGAATTATGGCTTTTGCCCCCAATGAAATAAGCGTGGCTGATGTGTATGTTTTGGGCAATAGCGGCGATAAAACATACATTGGCAAAGTGGGGGCAGATGGCCAGCCAGAAACTATTAAAGTGGCTATTCCCGCCAATGCAGTTGATGTGCAGTTTCGCTCTGACACCGTGCGCCAAACGGATGACGGCGCGTATGTCGATAGTCGCCCCGTGGTTCCCGGCGAAGGCAGCTACACACTGTTTGTAACGTATTTTATTCCGTTTGAAGGCAAGTCGGTGAGTATGGAACTGCCGGTGTACAACAATATTGATACCATCAACATTCTGGCAGCGGACCAGGGCGAGCAAATTAGCAGCCCTCAATTAGAGAATGCCGGCAATCGAACCATCCAGGGCGAAGCGTACCAGCTTTGGGGGGGTCAGAACCTCGCCGCTGGTCAATCTCTGGTAATGGAGTTTAGTCAGCTGAATAAACTTACCTTCCCCCAAAATACAAATGGTCAACAAACTTCAGTGGCAGCAACAACGTCACTGAATCAGACAATGTTGATTTGGGGGGTACTGGGTTTGGGGATTTTGGTAATTGCGGGTGTGCTCATCTTCAGCGCCCGCACGCAACCGGAAATGGCGGTGGTGCAATCTTCTTTGGCCGGGGAACAAGATCGCTTGCTGGTGCTGCTGAGTGAATTGGACCGCATGAGACAGGTTGGTGAACTGGACGAGCCAACCTATCAACGGCTCAAACAAAAGAATAGAACATTGTTGAAACAAATACTGGCGCAACGGCATGATTAAAGTTAGAAATCTGGTGAAAGCCTTTGGTAGCCGGGTGGTGCTACGTGGTATTAATTTTGATATTGCCCCCGGCGAATTTGTAACCCTGTTGGGCGTCAACGGCGCGGGCAAAACCACCTTAATGAGTATTATTGCTACATTGAGCAAGTCCACTGCCGGGCAGGTTATGATCGGCGGAATGGACACTGCTCAGTACGCGGCTCACATTCGGCAGTACATTGGGTTGGTATCGCACAAAACATTGCTGTACGATGACTTAAGTGGCGAGCAGAATCTGCGGTTTTACGCCAAAATGTACGACGTGGAAGCCCCATCGGCGCGCATTGAAACGGTGCTGCATCAGGTGGGGCTATGGGGGCGACAGAAAGACCCCGTGCGAACCTACTCGCGGGGGATGCAGCAGCGTTTGGCCATTGCACGCGCTATTCTGCACAACCCGCCCATCCTTTTGCTAGATGAGCCGGACACCGGACTGGATCAAAGTGCCACCTCAATGCTGGGTGACTTATTGGCCGCTGTAGGAACCAATCAACGCACAGTTTTAATGACCACCCACAATCTGCAGCGGGGGCTTGAACTGGGCAGCCGGATACTGATGCTCTCAAATGGCAAAATTGCCGTGAACGCCCCCCGCGCAGACGTCACCATCGAACAGCTATTGGAATATTACGGTAAATTATGACTATTCAACCGCAACCCAGCTCCAAAACTGAGCCTGTCATCGCCTTTAACGAGAGCAAGCCGTTGCGCTTTTTATATTTGCGCAAAGTACTGGCGATTGTAGGAAAAGACATCACCGCAGAATTGCGCACCAAAGAAATGATGAGCGCAATGTTTGTTTTTTCGTTGCTGGTAATTTTTGTGTTTAACTTCGCTTTCGATCTGCGCACTGATAACGCTACTACCCTGGCCCCCGGCGTATTGTGGGTGGCCATTGCCTTTGCCGGAATGCTGGGCCTGGGCCGCAGCTTCATCATCGAGCGTGATCGCGGCTCCCTGGAGGGGCTGCTACTAGCTCCGATGGATCGCAGCGCGATTTACTTTGGCAAATTAATTGGCAACGTCATTTTTATCGCTGTGGTAGAGGTGGTTATTTTACCCCTGTTCATTGTGTTTTTCAACCAACCACTGGCCGTTTTGCCGGCGTTGGTGGGCGTGGTAGTATTGGGAACCATCGGTTTTGCCGGGGTGGGCACACTTTTTTCGGCAATGGTCATCCACACCCGCGCCAGAGATGTCTTGCTGCCCATTATGCTTTTCCCGGTGGTGGTACCGGTTTTGCTTGCGGCGGTAAGATTAACTGCTGGCATTTTAGACGGCGTACCGTTTGCAGAAGTGCAAAACTGGTTGGGATTATTAGTGGCTTTTGACGCTATTTTTATGGCGGCATCATTTATGTTATTTGAATATATTGTTGAAGAATAAGGAGCGTCTTATGTCGGCAACAACCGTGCCTGCTGTGTCTCAAAAGGACAAAAGCCTCGTAAATTGGGGCAACGGTCTCACCGCGTTAAGCGGCATTATGATGATCACCGGGTTGTATTTGGCGTTCATGTACGCCTCTCCGGCCATCAATTTGCAAACTCCCGCCGAGCAATATGCCCAGCGGATTATGTACTTTCATGTGGGCGCCGCCTGGGTAGGCTTTTTCGCCTTTTTCGTTACATTTTTAGCCGGGATCCTCTACCTGGTCAAACGAACATTTTTTTGGGATAACGTAGGGTATTCCAGCGTGGAAATTGGCTTAACTTTTATGACGATGGTGTTGGTAACCGGTTCAATTTGGGCCAGGCCCACATGGAACACCTGGTGGACGTGGAGTCCACGGTTGACCATTAGAGCCATCGGGTGGTTAATGTATATTGGATACCTGATGCTGCGCTCTGCCGTAGATAGTCCTGCTCGCCGGGCGCGCTTTGCCGCGGTCTACGGAATTGTTTCATTTATTTCTGTGCCAATCAACTTTTTGGCTATTCGTTGGTGGCGCGATATTCATCCTGCCGTTGTTGGCACGGCGGCCTCTGAAGGTCAGGGCGGGTTTAATATGAGCGCCGATATGCGCAATACGTTGATTTTTAGCGTTACAGCATTCACTGTATTTTACTTTACCCTGCTGTACCACCGGATGAGAATGGGCAAAACAGCCCATGAAATTGAATCCTTAAAACAACAAATGTTGCATCAATAGGAGATGATGATGGGCGACCTGCTTTATTTAATGTTAGCGTATGCATTCTTTTGGCTGTTGAGTTTCGGTTTGATTTTTAGCATTTTCAATCGCCAGCGCAAATTAGATGAGGAACTGACGATGTTGAAACAATTATTAGATCATCAAGCGCAAGATTAAGGTAAGACTTTTTAGCCCGGCAACGTCCAATGCGGGGAGGACGTAAGGCATATTACAGTACAATCCATCGCTGTTGGGTATACTGTTGTTGTGGTTGGTAAGCCAGTCAAAAAGCTAGTAACTGGAAGCTGATAGCTAGTGTAATCCCAAGAGACGTTTTCAGGGACACATACATTGTTTCAAAATAATGTAGTGGCAGAGCACTGCTCTGCCACTACAACCACCCGGTTCTTGAAGGCATTATTCGGGAATATGATGCACGAATTTCTGGTTTGAAATTGCACTAAACCGCGTTCAGTTTGAAAACAATAGTTTTTTGTAATTGTTCTTGAGGTCATTGCGAGGCGTGCTTTTTGCGCCGCAGCAATCTCACATTTGTGAAAAAGGTGATTGCCCTTCGGCGAGCTCAGGACAGGCTTTCGCTTCGCTCGCAATGACATGAGGAGATGGGATCGCTTTTTCCAGAAATATTTCCGGTAAAAACTGCTGTTTTCATTCTGACTTTAGGCTAGATGAGTTGTACAGAAAACGTATTGGAGGACTATCTTTTATGGGGCCAGAAAACATTACCATCCCCTTGGCTTTTGCTGCCGGATTCTTATCGTTCATTTCGCCATGTGTTTTGCCGTTGGTGCCAGTTTATCTGGGGTATTTAACCGGCTCAGCATTTGGCGGGGAGGAAACCCCCAAACGGAGTGTCGTTTTTGGTCATGCACTTATGTTTGTTGCTGGCTTCACCGTGATTTTTGTGGTGGTGTTCGGGGCGCCGTTTGGGTTGCTGGGGACGTTTTTGCGGGGAACGTTCTCTGAAATCCTGGTAAAAGTTGGCGGTGCGTTTCTAATTATTTTTGGCCTGCATATGGGAGGGGCTATTCGATACCTGGCCAAAAAAGTGAAGGACGTGCCGGGCATTGGAGAGCCGATTAACACCCTCAACTACAAACTTGACATGCTCATTTTGCCAGAACGCCGCTTGCAAACCGGACAGAACCAAAACCCAAGCTATCCCCGTTCCCTCTTTGTGGGGATGACCTTTGCCGCCGGTTGGACGCCATGTATCGGTCCGTTGCTGGGCGCAATTTTAACCATTGCCGCCGGCGGGCAAAATTTCGGCCTGGCTGTGTCGATGTTATTTGTGTATTCTTTGGGGCTTGCTGTACCCTTCTTGCTAACTGCTTTGTTGCTCACCACCGCCACCGGTGTACTCAAAAAAATCAACCAGCATGCTCATCTTATTGAAGTGGTGAGCGCTGTCTTCCTGATAGCTATTGGCGTGTTATTAGTTTCCAACCAATTTACGGCGCTATTCAATACAACTTTCAGTAATTTGGCTCCATCGTGGCTAATTGAGTACCTGTAATTGCCTGTTCAAAAAAAAGCGTACTCATTCCCACTAAAGCCTGGCGGCTGAAACAGTTTTGTTGCTTATTACGTGGAAGGGACAGCACAATCTGCTGTCCCTATGTTGTGTTTGTGGATTTTTTGTATTTATTCAGGTGCTGATAAAAGGGCACACAGATTTTTTATGAGAAATCTGCGATAATTCGTAAAATCCATCTAATTCGTGTTCTATTGGTACGATAGTTGAACAGATACAATTTCTTAACGTAGTCAAGGATTTATCGATGCAAACCATTCTCTTTTTCACCAAACCGGGATGTCACCTCTGTGATGACGGCGCGTGGATTTTAGAAATAGCATTGCAGGGACGCGATGCTGTGATCACCCCTATTGACATTACAACCGACCCGGCACTGGTAGCGCGTTATGGGACGCGAATCCCCGTACTGGGTCAACCCAACTGCACGCATGAGCTGGACTGGCCCTTCACCCCGGATACAATTTTGGATTGGCTTGAGACCAATAACCCCGAATATGAATAATGTACATTCTTGATTTTGTGGTAAAATACACCACCGGTGCAAATGACCAATAACGGATGATATAAAGTAACCTGTTGTGTCAATTAAAATATTGCCTGCAGCCGTAGCCGATAAAATTGCCGCCGGTGAAGTGGTGGAACGCCCGGCCTCGGTGGTGAAAGAGCTTATTGAAAATGCCATTGACGCTGGAGCCACAACTATCCGGGTGGAGATTATTGGCGGCGGCAAAAAACGAATTAAAATTAGCGACAACGGTGTCGGTATCCCTGCCGATGAAGTTTCACTGGCATTTAAACGGCATGCTACCAGCAAATTAAACAGCATTGAAGATCTATTCAACGTGCGTACCCTCGGATTCCGTGGCGAAGCGCTGGCTTCTGTGGCTGCCGTGTCTCAGCTTTCAATGATTACCCGCCCTGCCGAACAACCCGCCGGCACGCAGATACAATTTGAAGGCAGCGTGCAGCACAAAATTGGCGCAATCGGTTCGCCTGCTGGAACCATCGTTACCGTTGAGAATCTGTTTTTTAACGTTCCGGCACGCCTGAAATTTTTGAAAGCAGATGCCACAGAAACCGGACATATTCATCGGGTGGTGAGCCATTATGCAATGGCCTACCCGGAAATTCGCTTTTCATTGCACAGCAACCAGCGCCAGGTTTTTCAAACCGATGGCAACAGTAAGCTGTACGATGTGCTGGTGGCAATATGGGGCCTCAATGTGGCCAAACAGATGGTTCCCGTCCACAGCGAAGCGGAGCAGAATATTGTGGTGTCGGGCTATGTGGGGAGTCCAGCGCTGCACCGCGCCCAGCGCGACCAGCTAATCTTTTTTGTCAATCGCCGCTGGATCCAAGACCGCTCCCTGGGGCACGCAGTGGCTCAAGCCTATCATACCTTCTTGCCCATTGGACGGCATCCCGTGGCCGTGCTGAACATCACCATGCCCCCAGCCGACATTGATGTAAATGTCCACCCCACCAAGGCCGAAGTAAAGTTTCGGGAACAACGGGCGGTGTTCGCGGCAGTTCAGCGTCCGGTACGCGCGGCTATTTTACAAGAAGCGCCGCTGATCAGGCAGGCGCAAACCGTGGGGCAGCCCGCTACGCCATGGCGTGGTGGCGAACACGCTGGCGACCTGCCGCGCGGGTTTTCTCCCGTGCAGGCAGGCCGCTTTGGGTTTGAAGCACAGCGCACTCTGCCAGATGAGGAAGCGTTTCCGGTAGATCCGTCTGCCCAACCGGCTAATATGCCGCCGCTGCGCGTGGTGGGCCAAATTCAGCAGATGTACATTGTTGCAGAAGGGCCGGATGGACTCTATCTGATTGATCAGCATGCCGCTCATGAGCGCGTAATGTCAGAACACAGAAAGACCCAAAATACTGCGGCAGCCATCACAAACCAAAAAAAA
>CAYPUV010000202.1:0-7178 GCA_964413895.1 uncultured Anaerolineaceae bacterium | reverse complement strand
AGAACGTGGAATCGGTGTGCATCAAGCGGGGGCATATTTGGCTTACAGTCAATATCGGCCGGGCCAGCGACAAAGGATGGGCTGAAAAATGATAGTAATATTAATAAAAAGATTGTAACTAAGCGTGTCATACGCGCCTTTCTTTGTGTCTACAGATAAATCGAGTTTCTTCCATGCTGATTCTACCGTAGTTTTCGGCAAAATGGGGTAAATCCACCATAAAATTATCGCAAATTCACCGTTAAACTTCTTGCGGTTTGCACAACGAATTGTTGCCGACTGCCCTACGATACGATGATAACCCCTGTGCAGGGGCTTGAAAAACTTTCCCAAAAGCTCGATTGCAGACCAAATCAATTTCCAGGAAGGTGGAGTACGCAAGTGCTGTATGACGAGGTTTGCATTTAGACGTTCCCTTCACTATAATTTTGCACGTGAATACGTTGTCTCGTTTTGAAAACCTGGTGGAACGTTTGGTAGAAGGCTCGTTTGAGCGTCTTTTTAAGACGCACTTGCACCCTGCCGATCTGGCAAAAGCGCTGGCTTCGGCAATGGAACAGGGGCTGGTTGATGACGGACGGGGCGGGGCTGTGGCTCCAAACGTCTATCGTGTACTTTTAAATCCAATCGATTATCTTGCTTTGCAGCATGGATCTGATTTGACGGCGGAAGTATTCGCTATCCAACGGTATCTTTTTGCGCTGATGAGTGAGACAAACAGCACCCCAGCGTCACCGGTGCAGGTGACAATCCAACCTGATGACGGCATTGACGCAGGTCGCATTAAAATTGCCGCCGATCATATGCCAACCACGGCCACGGCGCTTCCACCCGCCCCAGACCTTGATGACACCAAACGCTTTGAGTCGCCTGTGACCCCTCCGGCTGACCGCTGGATTTTCCACTTGCCAGACCGGACCGTGCCCCTGGGGATGCCGATTATTAGAATAGGTCGGGATGCCGCCAACGATATCTGTGTCTCTGACCCCACGGTGTCACGCTACCATGCTCAGTTGCGTTGGCAAAACGGCGTGTATTACGTGCAGAATTTAAGTCATACGCAGCCGCTTGGTTTAAACCGGCGACCGGTGCAGGGAAGCATGCCGCTTAAACCGGGAGACACGCTGCAATTGGGGCAGGTAATAGCATGGGTGGGAATATGCCAGGAAGATCAACGCTGGGAGGTTGGGCATTGACGATTTTTTCAATTTCCAGGCGCCAATCTCAAGGAGTTTGCATGAGCCTGCGGCACACCGCCGGCGATGAAAATTTAGCTTTCAGCCGTCAGTGGTCGGTTATCAGCAGTAAAACTGACCGCTGAAAGCTGATGACCGACTGCTATTTTCAGAGGAGACAATCTATGTTCCGTGATTGGCTTTTACTTGCATTGAGGATCGCATCGCCCATACTGCTGTATGCGTTTTTGGTAACGCTATTTTTGCGTCTGCGGCAAAGCTCGCACCGCGCACCGACCGCTGTTATTTTGCGGCTGCTGGATGTGCCGGACACGAGTTGGGTGCTGGTGTCGGATGCCACATTGGGGCGCAACCGCCGCAACACCATTGTCATTCAGGACGAGTTTGTCTCGGCGCGACACGCCCGGCTCAGCTATCGCAACGATGGGTGGTGGTTGGAAGACCTGCACAGTACCAACGGCACGCGGTTGAACGACAAACCACTGACGATGCCCACGCCCGTTTATCCCGGCGACGTTGTTACAATTGGCACGCATCACTATCAGTTTGAACAAGGGTAGCCTGATGACTATTTCACTTATCCCCTGGGAAGCTATCTGGCTGGCCGATTTGTTTGTGTTGGTCGTTTGGGTAATTGGTTTAAACCTGGTTGTTTCCAGAGGGAAGAAGTTCACCGTGCCCCACCACCCACTTTTTTACACCACTCTGGTGTTGCTGGTGGGTATCCCCTTTGCGTTGAACGTGCTGCACGTTCGGTTCGATGTGGCTGCTACCAACGATGCCGCGACTACCTTCAAGAACTCAAGCGTTGACTTGCGTCCGCACCGGTATGATGTCCCGCCGCAGAAAATATACGACGCAGCGGTGAAAGTTGTCCAGACGCAAAAAACATATGGGCAACCGTGGACAATTACCTTCGCCGATTATATGGATGACCAACAGTTGGGACGGGTGGTGGTGGAAATTCCTGTTTTGTTTTGGATTGATGATTTTTCAATCACCATCCAACCCATTGGCGGTGATGCTGCCGATTATCGGGTGGACGTGTACAGCGCCTCCAGAACCGGCGAGGCGGATTTAGGTGAAAATGCTCGTCACATCAAACAATTTTTTCGTGCCCTCGACCGGGAACTGGCAAACCAAAAATGACCCAACCCCTGAAAATTTTCTGTGATTTTGACGGAACTATCACTCGCGTTGATGGCTGCAACATCATCATTGACCACTGTATCGGCAGAGACGCCCGCCGCGCCATTGATAATAAAATCGTCAGCGGCGAGTATTCGTTTCGGCAGGGGTACAACGAGCAATTTTCCGGTGTGACGCTCACGTGGGCAGAAGTGCAACCACTACTGCATCAGCAAAATGGTATCGACCCCACGTTTCCGGTATTTGTGCGCTGGGTGGAAACGCAGGATATTCCGCTCACCATCCTTTCGGCAGGGGTAGAGCAAATTATTCGCGAATATCTGATGCCGGTTGAACTGACGCATTTGGAGGTACGCGCCAACCGCATCGAAATTGATGGGCGGCGCTGGCGGGTGCACTATGTTGATGATACCCCTTTTGGCAACGACAAAGCCGCCATCGTGCGCGAGGCGCAAGCGGCGGGGTATCGCGCGGTGTTCATCGGCGACGGTATTTCCGATTTTCCGGTGGCGTCAGTGGCGGACATTCTGTTTGCCAAACGCGGCGACCGGTTGGCACAGCACTGCGATTCGCAGAGCATTCAATATCATCCCTTTGATGATTTTGATGATGTTTCAAAAATATTGAGATTAGCGATTGGTAATTTGTGATTGGGTGTAATTTCAATCGCTAATCTCCAATTTCCAATAATCCAGAAATGTAACTGCCAAAAGGAGAAATTTATGCAACCCGTAAAAATCGGCGTAATTGGCGGTAGTGGACTCTATCAAATGGAAGGACTGACCGACATTGAGGAGGTGTCTGTTTCCACCCCCTTCGGCGACCCCTCTGACGCGGTGATTGTCGGCACGCTGGAAAGTCAGCGCGTGGCATTTTTGCCCCGTCACGGGCGCGGACACCGCGTTTCGCCCACCGAAGTAAACTACAAAGCTAATATTTACGCGCTGAAAAGTTTGGGCGTCAAGTACATCATCAGTGTGAGCGCCTGTGGCAGTCTGCGCGAAGATTTTGCCCCCGGACACATTGTTGTCCCTGACCAGATTGTTGACCGCACCCGCGAACGTGACCTGTCCTTTTTTGGCGGGGGACTGGTGGTGCACATCAGTTTCGCCGAGCCGTTCAGCCCGGAACTGTCGCAACTGGTGTACGATGCTGTTGCGGCAGTGGATGAACGTCCCGTGCATAGGGGCGGCTCATTTGTGGTGATCGAGGGTCCCCGCTTTAGCACCAAAGCCGAAAGCAACATCTTTCGCCAGTGGGGATGTGATATCATCGGGATGACCGCCGTGCCGGAAGCGCAATTGGCGCGGGAAGCTGAAATTGCGTATGCCACGATGGCGCACGTGACCGATTATGATGTGTGGCACGAAAGCGAAGAGCCGGTGACGGTGGAGATGGTCATCAAAACCTTGCTCGGCAATGTGGCAACTGCGCAAAAAGCCATCAAAAATATCATCCCCAAACTGGCGGATGAGCCGGATATGGCGGCGCATCACGCGCTGGCAGACGCCATCATCACCAGCCGTGATGCCATCTCCGACACCGCCAAAGAGAAATTCGGCTTGCTGGTTGGAAAGTATTTATAAAAGTTGTCGGTTGTCAGTGTTCAGTTGTCAGCCGTATTCCCTGAAACCTGACTGCTGAAAACTAAAAACTGACGGCTGAGAACTATTATGCTTCTTCCTTTCCTTTTCACCGCCTTCGGGTTCATCCAGCTTTCTCTGCTGCATGGGTTTCGCTGGGAGTATGGTGCGGCGCTGACGGCGTGGGCGGCATGTTTTGCGGGGGCGGACGTGCTGCTACGGCGCCGATTGCCCCGCGCCAACCCGTATCTGCTGCCGCTGGTAGCGCTGCTCACCGGGTGGGGATTGTTGCTGGTGGCGCGACTCGCGTCGGGTTTTCTGCTGCGGCAGGTTGTGTGGCTGGTGGTCAGCACCGGCGCATTACTGGCGGTGACGCTTATCCCCCGCGGTTTGGGCTGGTTGCGCCGGTACAAATACACCTGGCTGGTCAGTGGCTTGCTGTTGCTGGCCGCGACGCTGGTTTTTGGTGTGAATCCCAGTGGTGCAGGCGCGCGACTGTGGCTCGGTTTCGGCGGGGTGTACTTTCAACCGTCGGAGCCGCTGAAAATTTTGCTGGTGGTATTTCTGGCGGTTTACCTCAGCGACCGCCGGCGGCAGATGATAGAATTACCTGCCAGAATCGGCAATTTCCCCCTTCCCCATCCCGCTTATTTTGGGCCTATGTTGTTGATGTGGGGATTCTCCATCGTGCTGCTTTTTTGGCAGCGCGACCTCGGCGCGGCGCTTCTCTTCTTTACCACGTTTTTGGTGATGCTATATGTGGCAATCGGGCAGGTTCGCTATTTATTGGTGGGCGGCGGGCTGCTGGCGCTGGCGGGCGTCATCGGCTAGCGCATGTTCGATTATGTGGCGCTGCGGGTGCAAGCGTGGTGGAACCCCTGGCTCGACCCGGCAGGGCGCTCATTCCAAATTGTGCAATCACTGTTGGCGTTCGCCAGCGGAGGGATTTTTGGACAGGGCTTGGGGCAGGGCTTGCCCACCGCCATCCCGGTGGTGCACACTGATTTTGTCTTCGCCGCCATCGGAGAGGAATACGGGTTGTTGGGCGCGGTGGCGGTACTCATTGCGTTGGGGGCGATGGTCTATCTGGCGTTCCAAATTGCGCTCGCCGGCAGAACCCACTTTCAGCAGCTGCTGGCGGTCGGTTTGGGTACAATGATGGGCCTGCAAACCCTGCTCATCGCGGCGGGAACGCTGAAACTCATCCCGCTCACTGGCGTCACATTGCCGTTTGTCAGCTATGGCGGCAGCTCGTTGCTCACCAGTTTTGTGATGGTGGGGTTGTTGCTTTTTGTTTCGGAAAGAGCGAACAGCTTTCGGCCAAATGCTGATCGCTGACCGCTGAAAACCATGAATCACACGATAAAAAAATTGCAAACTTCATTCATCATCGTGTTTGTGGTGGTTGCTGCGGGGTTGCTCTACTGGCAACTTGTTCGGGCGGATGACCTCCGCGCGCGCAGCGATAACCCCCGCCGCGTCATTGCCGAGCAGCGCATCAGGCGCGGCAAAATCCTCACCGCAGATGGCATCGCGCTGGCAGAAACCATCACTGCCGATGACGGGTTGATGGTGCGACGTTATCCCTATCCCAATCTTGCCACCGTCACCGGCTATTACAGCGTGCGCTATGGAACCGGCGGCCTGGAAGCCGCCTTCGATGACCGTTTGCGCGGCGAAACCGCGCAAACGTGGCTCGACGTGCTGCTACATCATCCGGCGGCGGGGCAGAACATCACCGTCACCATTGATCTGCCGACGCAAGTCGCCGCTGATACCGGGCTGGCAGACGCGAATGCCACCGGTGCGGTGATTGTGCTGAACGCGCAAACGGGCGCGCTGCGAGCAATGGCGAGTCGCCCCACGTTTGACCCCAATCGGTTGGATGAGGATTGGGATATTCTCTCCACTGACCCTGCCGCACCGTTGCTCAATCGCGCCACGCAGGGGTTGTTCCCGCTGGGCGAGTTGGCACAGTGGGTGCAGTTGGCGGCTGCGGCAGAAAATACATCTGTGGCAGAGATGGCGCACCAGCTTTATTTTGACCGCGCCATTCCGTTTGCCCTGCCCACCGCCATCGGCGTGATACCGGCTGAGCTGCCGCAAAAAGCGGGCGAAATTGCCGTGTCACCGCTGCACGTTGCGTTGGCAGTGGCGGCATTGGTGGGCGATGGGTCTGCTCCGCCCCTGGTTCTGGTTCAGCAGGATGAGCCACCCGGCATACCGATGCGGCTTTTTTCACCGGAAACGGCGGTGGCACTGCGAGCGCAATTTGCCGACGTTTCGGCGCTGGCGCTCCCCGATGTGACCGGCGCGGAGCCGTTGAGCTGGTACGCGGGTATTCGCGGCGAGATGGTGGTTGTGGTCGTAGTTTCCTCGCCCGGCGCAGACCCGGACGCTGCCCGAAATATCGGGTTGGCGGTGTTTCAAACGCTGGAAAATTAAAAAATTACGTATCTATTCAGTTACACAGAGAAACACAGAGAAAACACAAAGATACACTGAGAAAAACAAAAAAATACCGTAAAAATCTCCTTATCTCTGTGAAACTCTGTGTTACAACTTGCTTGCTGAATAGTTACAAAATTACGTGACAATATCAAAGATTTTTTCGGCGGGTTGGGGTAATTTGATGACAATAAAATACTCTGCCGGGTACAGATAATCCTCTCCGGATTCATCAATGATGCGCAATAAATTTAATGTAGCAGCATCGGGGTCATTTGCCACCCGGTAAATTTTTCTCGGTTCCAATGACGCGGGATAATCATCATTGCGGATACAAATCACAAACTGGTTTTTGGTGTGTTTTTGTGCCATTATTCCAAAAGAATGCGTTTGATTTTTGTTTCTTTTCTGCCGATGCCGTGAGCTTCATCCCAATGAATTTCTGCTTGAAATGCGGCTCCGTTTGAAAGCTGAACGGTGGCAAAACCTTGTTGGTGATTGGGCTGATGATATCAAATTGCATTCAAATCTCCAATATAATTGGACCGTTCAATCAGAAAATTGACAACCTGAAATTTACGTTAGGAGCTTCCTGTGACTCAAAATCTTCCCCTTTCATTTGATGACGTTCAACGCGCGGCGGAACGGTTGGCGGGGGTGGCGCATCGCACCCCGATTTTCACCAGTCGTACGGTGAATCGTTTGACGGGCTTTGAGGTGTTCTTTAAAGCCGAAAATATGCAGCGTGCGGGCGCGTTCAAATTTCGCGGGGCATACAACACCCTCAGCCAACTGACGGACG
>CAYPUV010000201.1:0-7256 GCA_964413895.1 uncultured Anaerolineaceae bacterium | reverse complement strand
TATTAACCTGCCGATGATGGACGATGCCCAGGTGCAGTTTTCAATGCAGGGGATGGTTAGCTATACTAGCGCCGCCAGCGTAGAAGATATAGCCAACTTCTACCGCGAAAAACTCACCGGCCTGGGCTGGACACAAGATTCCTCAATGGAATATTTTGACGAAACCGGCGGGTTAATGGTGTTCAATAAAGATGGTTCTGGACTAACTATTTCCATCAGCGTAGATAACGGTGAAACCACGGTTAACCTTATCTCCGACGGGAACTGATAGCTAATCTCTACTGAAAAACCACCAGAAACGCCAGACTTTGTGCAGGGACAGCACGTTTTGCTGTCCCTGCAATTGACGGGAAGAACCGCTTCATCGCCATGGCCAAAACGCACTTCAATTTTGACTTCCCTCTGCAAAATCCATAGAATCATACTATCAACCTACAAAGGTGTAGTAATGCATAGTATTACCCATGTAATTTACACACTTATCCCCAATCTATCTCTCCTTCCTGACGGCGCGAGCTGGCGATTTCCGGTGCGCGCATTGGGCGGCTGGACGTAGTTACTCATTTTATCCCCTCAATTAATACGCCTGTTTACAGACAAACAAATCAATTTGTGCGTTGTTTGTGTTTCTATATTTTCAATCAAAATACGAACCGAAAATTATAATTATAGTACAGGAGTAGCCAAAATGACTGTAAAAACTGCTGTTCAGCATCCGCACATAAAAACCGAACTTCCAGGCCCGAAAGCCAGAGCCTTGCTTGAACGTGATAACAAAGTTATTACCCACACCTATGGTCGCCCCTATCCGTTTGTAATGGAAAAAGGGCGCGGCATTGAAGTATGGGACGTAGATGGCAACCGCTTTTTAGATTTTACCGCTGGCATCGCCGTGGCAAACACCGGCCACAACCATCCCAAAGTAGTGGCCGCCATCAAAGAAGCTACTGATAAATTCTTGCACATTTCATCTGACTACTACCACGAAAAAATGGTACTGCTGGCAGAACGATTGAACCAACTTGCACCGTTTGCAGAAGACGCGATGGTGTTGCTCACCAACTCCGGCACCGAATCGGTGGAAGGCGCGCTGAAAATGGCCCGTTACGTTACCGGTCGCCCACGCTTCATTGGTTTTTATGGCGGCTTCCACGGACGAACAATGGGGTCGCTGGCTTTCACCGGCAGCAAACCCATTCAACAACAGGGGAACTTCCCCACTATGCCCGGCGTTACCCACATCCCCTACCCCAACACCTACCGTCCCCTGTTGGCCGGCGCTGACCAGGGCAAAGCTATAATCAATTATCTGGAGAACGTTGTCTTCGCCACCACTGTTCCGGCGCACGAAGTAGCCGCCATTCTGGTGGAGCCAATCCAGGGCGAAGGTGGATACGTTGTGCCCCCACCCAGTTTCTTCCCTCGCCTGCGCGAGTTGTGTGACCGCTACGGCATCTTGCTGATTGTTGACGAGGTACAAAGTGGCATTGGGCGCACTGGCAAAATGTTTGCCATTGAACACTATGGTGTGGAACCTGATGTTGTCACCAGCGCCAAAGGACTTGGCTCTGGTTTGCCCATCGGAGCCGTTATTGCCCGCAAATCTATTATGGACAAATGGCCAGTGAGCGCTCACGGCAATACGTACGGCGGCAACCCCATTGCGTGTGCCTCCGCGCTGGCAACGCTCGAGTTGGTTGAAAACGAATACGTTGACAACGCAGCGAAAATGGGCGCGTATCTGATGGAAAGACTGCGGGAACTGCAAGCCAGGCACCCCATTATTGGCGATGTGCGCGGCAAAGGGTTAATGATTGGGATGGAACTGGTGGAAGACACCATGTCCAAAAAACCGGCAAAATCCTTCACCCACGAGATGCTCCAGCGCGGATTCCAAAACGGTATTCTTTTGATGTCCTGTGGCGTCAGCACACTCCGCCTTATGCCCCCACTGATGATTGATAAAACCGCTGCCGATGAAGGGCTTGCGCTGCTAGACCAAACATTCACTGAGGTTGAGCAGATGATGGGGTAAAAAAGATTGGAGATTGAAGCCGCAGAATAAAATACGCGCTACGCTCCATTTCCACAAAATTCGTCGGGCGTGCTGCTTGTAACATTCGCTATTCGGTTATAAAATGAATGAGACCCGAATACGAGTGTCGGCAATTGAACGCCCGACTTCTTTTTTACCTTTACCTTCAAGGAGACTCCAATGCGTGCGGTAGATATTATTGCCAAGACCAGAGACAAACTCCCGCTGACCGATGCGGAAATTAAATTTTTTGTGGATGGTTACACGCGGGGCGATATTCCCGACTATCAGGCCAGTGCATGGTGTATGGCAGTTGTGCTCAATGGCCTGACAGACGCCGAAGCAACCGCGTTAACCTTGCATATGGCGCACTCAGGAGACATGCTAGATTTGCACCAGATTGCGCCCTTTGTCGTCGATAAGCACTCTACTGGCGGCGTAGGTGACAAAACAACGCTGGTTGTTGCACCGCTGGTGGCTGCCACCGGCTTGCCCGTCGGCAAGATGAGTGGACGCGGCCTGGGGTTTTCCGGCGGCACTATCGACAAGCTAGAATCGTTCAGCGGGTTTCAGGTTAGCCTGAGTACAGACCAATTTTTAGAAATGCTGAAGGAACACAGCATTGTGGTGTCTGGGCAATCCGCCGACCTGGCTCCCGCCGATGGCAAATTCTATGCATTGCGCGATGTGACCGCCACCGTCGAAAGCCTGCCGCTGATTGCGGCCAGCATTATGAGCAAAAAAATTGCTTCCGGCGCAGACGCAATTGTGCTGGATGTGAAGGTGGGCAAAGGCGCGTTTATGCACACGCTGGCAGATGCGGAAGCGCTGGCAAACAAGATGGTGACAATTGGCCGTGGCGTGGGGCGCAAAGTTGCGGCCGTTATTTCTGATATGAACCAGCCACTGGGATATGCGGTGGGTAATGCGCTGGAAGTGAAAGAAGCCATCGACACACTTCACGGTGGTGGCCCGGCCGATTTTAGAGATCATTCTCTGACCGTGGCCGGGAAAATGATAGAACTGGCCGGCAAAGCCGCCAATCTGGATGAAGCCAAAAGAATGCTGGCCAAATTGCTGGACAACGGCATGGCATGGGAAAAATTCAAAGAATGGATTGTCGCGCAAGGGGGAAACGAAGAACAGCTAAACAACCCCGATTTATTGCCTGTTGCCCCCATCATTGAGACAATTCCGGCGCCACGTTCTGGCTACATTGCCGGGCTTGATGCCGCCGAAGTAGGCAAAACCGGCGTGGCGATGGGCGGCGGGCGAGAGAAAAAAGGCGATCCCATCGACTACAGCGTGGGCATCGTTCACCATGCAAAAGTTGGCGACCGGGTAAAAAACGGCGCGCCACTGCTCACCCTGCACGCCAACAGCACAGAAAGTCTCACGTCGGCAAAAGAACGCCTGCTGGCCGCTATCACCTGGTCAGACAAGCCGGTTGCTCCCCCACCGCACACGCTAAAAATTATCGGGTAGAAAAAAGGGCGGGTTAAATTCCCGCCCTTGCCATTTTAATTTGATCAGGACTTACGCGGTTAGAAAAAATAGGCATCAAATTTCACGAATTATCCAAATTTTTCCGTGTAAATTTGTGAATTTCGATGCAAAATATGGCAAAGTGCGTAAGTCCTATTGATGTGTATGAGTTGGCCCCCCTGCCCTGGCAACCTATTTTGGTGGCGTCACACCTTTGGGCCAGGTTGTTCGGTCATCATACGTTACATCTTTCAATTGAGATTGTTTCAGCCACGCTTTGGCCAGACGGGTGCCGCTAAGGTCCACACCCACCAAATTTGCCTTTTCTAAATCCGCGTGTTCCAAATTAGCGCCGGTCAGATTGGCTCCTTGTAAATCGGCTCCGCTCAAGTTTGCCCCTTTTAAGTTGGCGTCCTGCAAATTTGCTTCTTTAAGTTTGGCTCCGCTTAAATTGGCTTCTTTAAGTTTAACCTTTACCAGCAAAGCCTTCGACAATTTCACACCCTCCAAATCCACGCCGGTTAAATTAGCCTTTTCCAGGATAGCCCCTTTCAGGTTTACCTCCCGCATATCCGCCTTTTTAAAATTAACCCCGCTCAGATTGGCATCGCGTAAATCAGCCTTTCTCAAACTGGCCCCCCTTAAATTGGCTCCCTGCAAGTTAGCGCCTTTCAATGTCGCTCTGGTGAGTCGCGCTTTGGTTAAATCTGCGCCGATTAATTCAGCGCCGTCTAAATTAGCACCACTCAAGTTTGCCTTCGGTTCGATTTTGTAGTTTTTGATTTTCATCCTTGTCATCCTTCTAGAATAATCGTCACCGGTCCATCATTTTGAATAGACACCAGCATATCAGCACCAAAAATACCGGTTGCCACTTTTTCCACTCCTTGCTCACGCAGAGATTCCGCAAACGCAGCAACCAATGGCTCCGCTACAGGGGGAGGGGCAGCGTCTGTGTAGCCAGGCCGTCGCCCCCGCCGACTGTCGGCGTACAGCGTAAATTGTGAAATCACCAGCATTTCTGCACCCACCTCCAGCGCCGAACGGTTCATTTTCCCCGCATCGTCATTAAAAACTCGCAGATTGGCCACTTTTTGCGCCATTTTTTCAACAGTTTCCCGGGTGTCGGGATGGGTAATCCCCACCAAAATTACGTAACCGGGTCCGATCTCGCCAACAACACGCCCGGCAACAGTTACGCGCCCGGCAACAACTCGCTGCAACACAACACGCATCAGTGTTTCCTCTGCCTACTGAGCCTGATTAGATGTTTCATCTTCTGCCGGCAAGTCCATTTTTTTGTCCGTTTCCGTGTGGAAATACGGCTCAAATTCAGCGGTTACCTCAACGTCCGGCAAAAGTTCGGCGAATAACTGCCATTCTTTGTGGGGAATTTTAACCTGTGCAGATGAGGATGAGGGATTCGGTAGCAATCCCTGAATGTATACTTGCAAAAGACCATGCGCTTGTTCCAGCTTTCTATTTCTAATTTCCGCCACAGCCAACAACAGCGCACCGAGCATTGTGATGCTTTCATCCTGGGTAGTTTGGTACAGTGTACGAGCAACTTCGTCAGGGTCATAATTGCTCCGCAGAGCAGCCTCTGCCCAAAAATCCTGGCCCAACTTGTAACTGTCAGGTGATATTGCAGCAGTTTTTTGCCAGATTTTCAATGCACCATCTACATCTCCTCTGGCCTGGGACACTTTTCCCCGGTACAGGCCAGATCTGAAGGGATTGTTGTCTTTTTGCAACCAGTATTCAATACGCTCAAGCAGTCCGGCGTCCAGAAACATATCGTATAATGGTTCCCAGGGTGCCTCATCCTTTGTACTGACCTGCACTACTCTCTGCCACATTTTTTCCGCTTCATTGTAACGCGCTTGATTTTTGTAGAGGGAAAATAAAGCCCCGTAAATTGCAAATTGATCCTCCGGGTTCTTACTTTTTATATCGGCGGCATGTTTAAGGGCTACTTCTGCCTCAGGCAAATTATCAATTTCCATCAGTGCCAGCCCTAGTGACGCCCAGAGCTTTTGTTCACCGGGGTTTGCCATTGCCAGTCCACGCAATTCATCCAGACCAGTGTCAACGTCACCCATACTAACCTTCAAACCAGCCAACGCAAATTGCCACTCAAGATGGTCCTCTACTGGCGTAATTTCCATCAATTTTTGATACAAATCAATCGCACGGTCATATTCTTTGCGCCGCCTGAGCAGAAGTGCCAGCGTAGAAGTAGAAACAACCCGCAGTTCCTCCAAGTCTGGGCGTCGACGAAAAACCGTTTCATTTATCCGTGTCAACCGCTTGTACAAGCGCTCGAAAATCGCTTCTGCCGCTTCAAACTCTCCCAATTGCAGATGCATCTTCCCACGCTCAAACAGTTCCTCATAACTACCCGATAACATTTGTGGTTGAAGCATGTACTTCCTCTCGCATTTTTAGTTTGAATGTACTCATTATACCGTAATGCCCTAATTGCGCACAATTTCTCGTCCGTTGAGAGCTTGCTCCCGGACACTTCTTTAACTACCCATGGCACGAATTTAATGAACATATTTCGGCGCATTGAACTATGTCCCCTGGTTAAAGTAGTCGAACCGCAAGCGTTTTTTTGCCATAATAGGGACATCGACCTTATACTGAACCCAAATATTTGGGGAGTTTTTGGATGTCAATTAAATTACTGGCCCTGGACCTGGACGGAACCATTGTCACTGAATTTACTCAAATCTCGCCCCAGGTTCAGCATGCCATTCGCAAAGCGATGGAAAAAGGCGTGTACATTACCCTGGCTACCGGACGTGAATACCAGATTACCGTAGAGTTTGCGCGCCAACTTCAGGTGAATGCGCCCATCATTTGCTATCAGGGGGCGCTAATACAAGACTACCACACCAACCGACCGCTGATGGCTCATTATATTCCCGCCGATTTGAGCCGCCGGATCATAAGATTTGCGCGGGCGCACAAGCTGCCGATGGTACTGTACAATTCCCAAATGTCCTACACCGAATTGCCCTCGTCGCTGATGCGCCAGACGTTTCAACAGGCTAACACGCCTATTGTGGTGGTCCACAATCTGCTCGGTTTGCTACTAAATCGCCTGCCTTTGAAATTCCTTTTCATTCAACCAGAAGATGAAAACGCAGCCGTACTCAATCTATTAACCCAAGAGTTTGGCACAGCGTTGACCATCACCACTACCTGGCAGACGATGGTAGAAGCCACAATACCGCATATTTCCAAGGGTGAGGCCCTCCGCCAGCTGGCAAAACACCTGAACGTTCCGCTGTCTCAAACAATGGCCATTGGCGACCAGGACAATGATATTTCAATGATAGAAGCGGCCGGCTTGGGTGTGGCAATAGGGAACGCTACATCTGGCGTAAAACAAGTTGCGGATGCCGTAGCACCACCCATCACAAATGATGGCGTTGCCTGGGCCATTGAAACATTTGTATTAGGGACCACCGATGACTGAGTTGTTGCCAGCCCGCCAGCCAGAATCGCTGGCACGAGCCACGGCGCTATTGCGCCAGGGCGAAGTCATCGGTCTGCCAACGGATACTATTTACGGTGTGGGAGCGCTGGCTTTTAATGCTTCTGCCGTGGCAAAAATTTATCAGGTAAAAGCTCGACCGCCGCAAAAAGCCATTCCGGTATTTGTGCCATCGCTAGCAGACCTGTATCGTGTTTGCAGCGGTGTCCCGTCACAGGCGCTGCCCCTGCT
>CAYPUV010000200.1:0-7295 GCA_964413895.1 uncultured Anaerolineaceae bacterium | reverse complement strand
ATGCGCTACCGTGAGCATTCTCTCTAACTTTTTTAATTCTAGCTGGAAAGTCTAGGTTTTAACAAGGAAGATTCTATGAAAATTGTTAGAATCTCGGTCCTGAAAATGGAGAGTACACGCAAATGAGACGTTTTTGCTGTTATTAACAAGCGTTTCATAAACGTTCACCCGACGTTTACGTTCCGTTTATTCCAAATTGATTGTTTTTGAGGCTCAAGCATGATAGGATGGAATGTGCCTTGCCAGCCGAAAAAATGCGCGAGGCAATAACTTTTTTTAATTCCAAAATTATTTTTGGAGGACTCATTGACAATGTATAAAAAAGTAGCGCTCGTAGCGCTGGCGTTTATCACCCTGCTAACGCTCCCTCTCACCGCCGCTGCTACAGAATACCCACTCGCCACTCCGCCAAACTCACCGCCGGCACAAGCGGGCGCAGACGACTGGCCTATGGCCGGAGCCAACCCACAGCGCACCTCGTGGACCGCAGAAGAAGTGCGGGGTCGACTAAAACCGGTGTGGTACAAACAATTTGAACCCTACATCTCACAAAAAGTACAAATCATTGCCGCCAACAATATGCTTTACATTGCCACTGCCAGGGGGCTGTACGCATTAGATGCAGATACCGGCGCCGAGCGCTGGGTGTACCCCACCGAGCTTCCCCTGGGGCATTCTCCCACGGTGTCCAATGGCGTGGTCTACGTGGGTGGGTTTGACCACAAGCTACACGCCATCAACGCCAACACCGGGCAGGGACTGTGGACTTTTGAAGCCGGGGCCGGTTTTGAAACCAACCCACTGGTAGTGGGTGACAAGGTGTTTTTGGGCAACCGTGACGGCTATTTTTACGCCATCTACGCCGAAGGCCAGTCACAGGCGGGCAAGCTGGCGTGGAAATACCAGACCAACGGCCCTATTCTCTACTCGGCGGCGTACAATAACGGCACCATCTTTTTTGCTTCTAATGACAGCCACGCTTACGCGCTCAACGCCAATACCGGTGCGCTGGTGTGGAAATCGGCCAAGCTCCCCGGTGCGGGATTCCGCTCGTGGTGGCCGGTAATTTACAAAAATCGGGTCATCTTCTCTGGCAGCAATAATTATCGCACCTCCATCAAACCCGGTTTTACCAAACAATTCTCCCAATTGGAATTGGATGACGTGTACCCCAATCATGCCAATGAACCACAAGGCACACTGGTGGGAAAAGAAGGACAAGAACCAGGCGATTGGGCCGCCGGCACAGAAACGATTGATATGAGCAAGTCGAACGGCACTACCACCGCCGTCACCGAATACTTTGAAGAGAAACCGTGGCGACGCACGTATTTCGTCCTCGACCAGACAACCGGACAAGAGATCACCTATGATTTTGACCACGACGGCAAGCCGGAATACGCCCCTATTTTGTGGGTGGGCACGCACAGCGGCAATCGCTACCCCCCTGTCATCGGCAATGATGGCGTACTCTACCAATCCAACAACTTCAAATCCGACGCCTGGATCGCGGGCGGTCACATCAGCGGCTGGAAAATGGACACCCCCTTCATCAGTATCCCCGACAATGGTTGGAACGCGGTAGATGAGCCGCAGGCTTACGCCGCGGGAGGAAACCTCATCTATTGGAATCGGTGTTGTGACCGTGTTGCAGCAGCGTTTGATGTTTCGCAGCCAGGGACCGGCTGGGCGTATTTTAGCTACGATCTGGACAGTAAACTTCCAAACTACAACAGTCGCTACTACAATCCCAATTCCGATTCCACCAACCCTTACGCCTCGTTTGGCGGCCCCAATGGTGTATACGGGTTCCACGCCGATACCAACCCACCGATCCCCTATCACGGCAAAGTTTACATGCATCGCAGCAACGCCATCATCGCCTTTGCCGATACGTCCACTCAAGCGGTGGCCCTGCCGATGGCTCACACCGTCGCCGCACCGTCGGCAAATGTTACGCCCAAAGGCGCTGATACCATTAAAGCAACCCTGGAACAGCAAGTGCAAAAAATTGTAACCGCCGGCCATTTGCGACCGGGATACAACGGTCACGGCATTTTCGATTTTCGGAGCAGAGATATTTGTGGCGATAATCTGGTTGATTACTGGCACAATAGCAGCGAAACCATCTACACCCTCACCAAAGCGTGGCCTTTCCTCTCCTCTGATTTACAACAGCAGGTAAAAACCTACCTGGATAATGAGCTGGCTAATTACCCACCCTACACCTACAACCACGTCGGATGGAATACAGGTGCAGCGCGCGAAATTTTCGACTTGCCCAACGATGTGGCGGCTGACCTGACCAATCACGCCGCACAACAAACAAATTACATGTTCAAAGATAATGGAGGGTGGGGGCGAAATCCTTTTCTGTTCTACGCGCTGTGGAAATATGCCGCAACGTTTGGCAATGCACAGGCGTTGTTCGACGCCAGTAAAAATCGGCTGGAGTCGCCACCGTCCGATAGCGACCTTTTGGAAAAACCACACGTACACAATGCTTTCATCGCCGGGTATGAGGGTTATCTGGAACTGGAAAAACTGGCCGGGTATTCTGAAACCGCAAACGTTAGAACAGAATTGAACCGCTTGTTGAGCCTCCGCGCCGCGAACTTTAGCAAAGATTCAGCTTACGGTAATTTAGGCTCAGGCAACGTCAAAGCGTACTGTCGCACCCTTAATGTGGCCAACAACTTTATGTTCCTCACCCCAGAACTGGCCGACTACCTGCGCACCAATGCAATGAGCAAGGTGCAGGCCGCGCTGGATGAGTACACCCAACTCGCACCCTACTGGTTTGTGTCGATGCCGGAAGAAGGCTTCGCCGAAAATGCCCTCAACCCGCTATACGATTCGCAAGCGTTATTTATGGCCAGAGCAATGATATTACAAGCGCCAGGAACTGAATTGGAACAATATCTGGACGTTCCCGCTTTTGACCGGGGCGACCTGTACTACATTCAAAAACTAACCGCCACCCTGGAAAATGAAATCGGCGTTCCCCAGAGTTACGGCTTTATTCTCACCGTCAGCCCAGAGACAAAGATGGTTGAGGAAGGCGGCAGCGCCCAATACACCATCGACATTCAACCCACCGGCGGTTTTAACGCCAGCGTTCAGTTGTCAACCGGCAGTGTCCCCTCTAGCTTAAGCGCAGCCTTCAACAAAACAACGCTCACGCCTCCCGGCGCAGCCACGCTCACCATCACCGATTTGCAACCGGGCACGTCCGCCGGTACAGTACAGATCATTGCCATCACCGCTAATGGAGACGGCATTGTGAAAAATACAAACGTTACGTTCATCGTCAGTGCGCAACAGGTGTATCTTCCGCTGGTTATGCGGGGCAATTAGTACGACAAAAGGATTGCGAAAATATGTTGCGATACAGACTCCAAAATCAATTCCAATCGTTTGCCAACGTCAAGGGCAAACACAACTCGCCTGGCCATGCATTTCGATTCTTTCTTGGGCAAGGGTTCATCATCGCTGCAATATTCCTTAATGCGCTTGCACCCCAAATTACCTTGGCCCAGCAGGGAACGACTGATTCTGTACTTGTGTATTTACCGCTCGTTCTCAAAGCAGGCGCCGGCACGCCCCCTCTCGCCGCCGATGGGCCAACCATTGGCCCGGTCAACGCCAACCTGGGTGATTACCCTGGCAGCGCCATTCCCAAATACAACAAGCTGGAACTCACCTTCAATGTTGACACCGTGGCCCAGAATCTGCAATTGCCCTACGACGCTTCGCCCCCCCCAGGCGTTACGCCAAAAATTGGCGTGACCGTCAATGCGCTGTTCACGCCAGATAACTGGCAGACTGTTTTTATTCAGCCAGCGTTTTATTATCAGGATTTTGATTATCAAATTAAAAGTGGCGCAGATTGGATTTCTCCCACCAGTAATTTTAGTTGGAAAGTACGGTTTGCTCCCAATCAAACCGGCGCATGGCAGTACAAATTAACTGCGCAAGACGCTACGGGAACCACCGAAACCACACCGCAATCGTTCACGGTAGTGGATTCTGGCAACAAAGGTTTTATCCGGGTCAGCCCCAACGATCCGCGCTACTTTGAATATGATGATGGCAGCTATTTCCCCGCGCTGGGGTACAATCTCAACTACCGCCGGGTAGACTGGGTTAATCCGGTACAGGGTAACGAAGCCACATTCCAAACAATGTCAGAGAATCACATCCAACTGGTGCGTATCTGGCTCTCTCAATGGTCAATCTATGGCTCGGCGTGGAATCCGTGGCGCTCGCACAACCCGGCGCACAACACCCAAGACCCCGATATCCGCCTGCGACACGATGCGGTCTTCGATGGCAGCGGCCCCACTGAGCCGCAGCCACCCATCGCCGTACCAACCAGCGAAACCTTTTTGTGGCTCTCATATGATGAAACGGTGTTCAGCGACGGCAAACAATGGAATTTCACCCCGTGTATGCTTTTGGGAGAGGAAACGCCGCGCATTCCGGTAGAACGAAACATAACGTACCACCTGCGGGTGCGCTACAGAGAACAGGGTCTTGCCGGCCCCAAAGTTACCGGCAAACCGTATGGCTTTACCGTAAAACTGGGTGGCTGGCTTTGGGATGAAACGGACGAAAGCAAACGCTGCTACGCCCCGGACACCGGCACGCTACTGGCGGCGACATACAGCACCGCCGCCAACTGGCAGCATTACGCCGACCCCGACAATGCCGGATGGCAAATTTTAGAGGGGACATTCAACAGCGGCAACACCGATTTTTTGGACAAGTTCTATCTGGCCCTGGAAAATGTCACGGCTGGGAATGTGTTTGTGGATTATGTTTGGGTGGAGAAAGACCTGGGCAACGGACAATATGGCCCCAACCTCATCTACAAGCCGTGGATGGCGCCACACCTTTATTTTGACCAGCGCGAGTCCTATGCCTTCGACCAGGTGCTGGAGCTGGCTCGTCAATACAACATTTATTTTAAGCCGGTTATCCTGGAGAAACACGATTACGCGCTGAATATTTTTGAAAGAGATGGGAGCATGTCGCCAAAGTTGCCGCATCAGAATGGTTGGCAACTGTTCTACGGCGCTGGACGGGAAGAGATCGGCAAAACGAAAGTGCGCTGGCTGCAAGAAGCGTGGTGGCGCTATTTGCAGGCTCGCTGGGGATTCTCGCCCAACATTCACTCGTGGGAACTGTTGAATGAAGGCGACCCCGGCGCGCCGCTGCACAGAATGCTGGTTGACGAAATGGGCAAATATTTTCAAACAGCCTTTATTCCAGCAGGACAAACCACGCTTCACCCCGACCGGCATTTAGTGACCACCTCATTTTGGAGTAGTTTCCCAAATTCATTCTGGGGCAGTTCAGATTATCCTTATGTTGATTACGCCGACGTTCACCATTACGCCAATGAAGGCAGCACCGAACCGCTGGGCTACATTTATGACCCAAGCGATTTTTACGATGCGGCTCTATTCTCGCAAAAGTTGAGCATGGTGCACGGTGCAAAACAGCCAGACGGCCCCGGGAAACCGGTGATGCGCGGCGAAACCGGCTGGGCATTCAACGGGAGCGACGTCTTTGCCCAAAACCAAACGAATGGGTTGTGGCTGCACAATTTTATTTGGGCAGGCATCAACTCAGGGGGGCTGATTGAGTCATATTGGGTGGGCAGTCCCACGCAAGACCACATTTATAACAGCACGCACGACCATCGTCCAATGTTCAAAACCTACTACAATTTTATCTACAATATCCCCCTGAGCAATGGATATTACCAGGAAGCGGGAGCCGTGCCCTCAACGCCGAATTTGCGCGCGTGGGGACAAAAAGACCTGGTAAATGGACAGGCTCACCTTTGGTTGCAAAACAGCAATCACACATGGAAAAATGTGCTTGACGGCAAAGCGATCAGCGGGGTGACAGGAACGGTCACGCTGGACGGCTTTCAGCCGGGGAAGCAGTACACGCTCGAATGGTGGGACACCACCAAGCCTGATCCAGCCCAGCAAATTGTGCAAACAGAAACAATCACCGGCCAACCCGATGGGTCGCTGGTGATTGGGGTGAACAATCTTACCACAGATATTGCTGTAAAAATACGCTGAGGGATTTCAGCCGCAGACAGTCATCATTCCCACTGGCGCTCATCAACCACCACGCGCGCAGTGGGGTCAATGACACCGGGGTCTACCAGTTCCACCGCGTCTATCCGCAAACGGCATGCCTGGCTAATTGCTGATTTTACCGCTGCTGTCAACGCGACTTTATCGGCTGCAGGATCCTTCAGCTCCACCCGCACCAACACGTGGTCGCGGGTGTCGGGGCGGGTGATAATGGCCTGTACGTTGCTTAAAGCCGGGAATTTTGCAATCGCCCCCTTTAATTGCAGGGGATGCAAGAACATGCCGCGCACTTTCACCGCGTCGCCCACGCGACCCATCCAGCCTTTGATGTGTGTGTAGCGCCCTTCGGTATTCGGTTCGCCCACAAATGCGCTCAGGTCTCCTGTTCCCAGCCGCACCAGAGGGTATACTTTATTGAACGTGGTGACAACCACGTGTCCCACGTCGCCGGGGGGAACAGGCTGTCCGGTGGCGGGGTCTACAATTTCTACAATGAGGTTTTGCGATAGTTCCATTGCGGGGTCATCTGATTTGTCAAACGCAATGATGCCCAGTTCGGCCGTGGCGTAAGATTGTGCGGTTTTCATCCCGTAATCTTGCTCAAAGTAGGCTCGCAGTGAGGGAGGATACGGTTCAGCGGAAAAAACGGCCTTTTTAATGGGAATAGCCTGACGCGGAATGTCCATTGCTGCGGCTTTTTGAAAAATTATCTTCAAAAAACTGGGTGTGCCCACATAGCCGGTTGCGCCCAGGGCCATCATAATTTGCACCTGATACTCGGTATTGCCGGGGCCGGTGGGAACAACGGTGGCTCCGCTGGCGCGTATCGCCGCGTCAAGCAACAAACCGGCAGGGGTGAGATGATACATGAAGGTGTTAAAAACAAGGTCGCCGCGCCCTATTCCCACCGACGAAAACACCGTAGAGCGCCATTCTTCCGGCAGGTCGCTTCCCTCCGGCTCGAACAGCGGGCCGGGGGAAATAAAAACGCGCTGAAGCTGGGTGAGCGGAACGGCCAACCAGCCCCCAAAGGGGGGGGACTCGCGCTGCATCTGCGCCAGTTGCTCTTTGGTCGTAACCGGAATTTTGGGCAAATCAGCAACAGTCTGAACATCGGCGGGGGAAACGCCAGCCTCATCCATCAGTTTGCGTAAGGCGGGCGCGTTGGTGTATCCG
>CAYPUV010000199.1:0-7323 GCA_964413895.1 uncultured Anaerolineaceae bacterium | reverse complement strand
TCATTTCTACCGTCCTGTTAGTTAGTATACTGTAAACTATATTCAGGACGGGTCAAAAACCTTTGCGTTTCACGCTTTACACTTTATACTGCTCAATAAATGAGCCATGCCAAATATTGCAATAAAACTGCAATGTTTGAATAAATTTGGCATGAAAAATTTACGCCATCTTAATAGACAATCAACCTGCCTTCTCTTATTCTGGGAGAAACGATACCCCAATATTGTGTAAGGAGGCACAAACAAATGGCACAGTTCAAGAGTTTTGCACCCAATGTGGAAGTAAAAGGCGGCGTTGTATTATCTTTTGTGGAAGGGCTGGGGGCTTTCAGAACAATGGCGTACAACATTTTGGCACAATATGGCATCGCTAACCCTGTTGAAGAACAGTGGTATCCGCAGCAGGCGTATCTGGATGCGGTGAAGGCTATCTCAGAAAAGGTGGGCAAAACCACCCTGAAGCAAATTGGCAAGCACATCCCAGAACTGGCGGCGTGGCCCCCCGATGTTGATACTGTAGACAAAGCCTTGAATTCAATAGATGTTGCTTACCATATGAACCATCGCGGTGGCGATATTGGCTATTACCGCTTTGAAAAGACCGGGGTTAACAGCGGCAAGGTTATTTGCCACAACCCATACGCTTGCGGGTTTGACCATGGTCTTATTGAAGCGACTGCGCGGAAATTTGCTCCAGCGGGCGTGGCTGTAACCGTAAGGCACGATGACTCAACAACCTGCCGCCAGAACGGAGCAGACACCTGCACCTATACGGTAAAATGGTAAATATTGCCCACAAGTTGTATCCTTTAAACCAACCAGCACAGGCCACGTTATTAATTACCGTGGCCTGTGCTATTTCGCATTCCAATTGGGACAGTTATCCTACCTTAAACGAGACATAACACTTGTAAGTTAGAAAATTTTTCGGTATAATGACATAAAGCGGGTAACTAAACTAAAGAAAGGGTACTGTGCACTCCGGTGTGCTGCCCGCCAGTTAGAAAAGGGAGGCTAATTGTGAAAAGACTTATTCTGGCTGCGGTTTTGGTGGTGTTAATCATGGCGACGGTAGCGCCGGTAGCGTCTGCCGCGCCCCCTGCATCCGGCGGATACTGGTATCGGGTAAATTATGGCGATACTCTTTACAGTATTTCTTACTACACCGGAGTGAGTATGCAGGCTATCATCAATGCTAACGGCATTCTGTATCCCGACTGGATTTACGCCGGGCAGTACTTGTGGATACCAACTTATGCGCCGCCATATCCACCGTATCCGTATCCCTACACCTATCATACGGTACACTACGGGGAAACCCTGTACAGAATTTCGCTGTTATACGGTGTGAGTATGTGGGATATTGCTCAGGCCAACGGCATCTATAACTTGAACCTCATTTACGCCGGGCAGGTGCTTTACATTCCATAAGGTAATCAATTGATTAACCATATTGTTAAGACGGCTTTATTCCAAAGCCGTCTTTTAATGTGCGGTTGATGACAATGTTGCCATTGCAGTGGTGAACCGGCAAAGTTACTGTTTTGAACAATCCGTCGATAGTGTTACACCGGGCGAAATGAAGAGCTTCGGTGAACACCCCTTACTACACCTGGCTTGCGGAGAATGTGTTTCTGTGATAAATTGCGGCAAAATCTGCTAATCAGAGGAGTATCAAAAATGACCCACATTTCACCCCCACAGGTTTTTGAGCAGGGAATAACTTTTGAAGCATACGTCGAAACGATGAACACCCTCAAACGCCATATGCGGGAGCAATATGAAGCGACCCATCTCCCTGATGCAACAATTGCTGAATTTGTCGCCCGGTTGAACGCCAAGAACATTAACCGCATTTTGGTACTGACCGAAGACTTCTGTCCGGATTCGGTGACGAATCTGCCCATCGCGCAGCGCCTGGCCGAGGCCATTCCTGCGCTGACCTTGCGCATTGTGCGCCGGTCAAAGTATTGGGACCTGGCGAATCGTTATCCTGCGGCCGATGGTCATAGCCATATTCCCACTATTATTTTTCTCACCGCAGATGATGCTATTGCCGGCGTCTGGCACGAACGCCCCCAGGCGGCACACCAATTTCTGGCGCAATTCATTGCCGAAAACCCCACGCCTCCCCGCGAAACAGGAGATGGCGAAATCAACCTGGCGTTCAAAAAATGGGCCAAAAAACGGTTGGAGGCGCTCAAACAGGTTTATCGAGATGAACTGTGGCGGGAATCGGTGACGGAGTGGATGGCAGCAATGAATGATCAGTAACGCCTTAAATTAATAATTGCGAATCACTCCCGTTTCGAGTACCATACGGTTGTATCAACCCGCCGAAGTTGCTGGCGGGTTCTGTTTTGACGAGTGAAAGAGGCAGAATATGTTTGAAAGATTGGATACTATTGAAGCGCGTTACGAAGAGTTGCTACAACTAATGTCTCAACCCGATGTTGCCACCAATCCCGACCTGTTGCGCAAATACGGACAGGAACAGGCAACGCTGGAAGAAATTGTGCAGCAGTACCGAAAATATAGACAACTCAAGCGAGACCTGACAGATGTCCAGGAAATGTTGGAAGCCGGGCTGGATGATCCAGATGAGAAAGCACTTTTTAAGAACGAAGCTGAAACGCTGGAAATGCAGTTGCAGGAGTTGGAAGCTAAACTACGTGTGCTGCTGTTGCCCAAAGACCCCAACGATGAAAAGAACGTGATTGTGGAAATCCGGGCCGGAGCGGGCGGTAACGAGGCTGGGCTTTTTGCCGCCGACTTATTTCGGATGTACTCCCGTTACGCCGAAAGCCATCGCTGGAAAACCACCCTGCTCAGCAGCAACGAGAGTGGCATTGGCGGATTCAAAGAAGTTGTTTTTCAGGTGAAGGGGAAAGGCGCGTATTCACGGTTAAAATATGAGAGCGGCGTCCATCGCGTGCAGCGCGTACCCAGCACCGAAAGTAGCGGGCGCATCCACACTTCCACGGCAACCGTCGCTGTGCTACCGGAAATGGAAGAGGTGGAGGTGGAGATCGACCCCAACGAAATCCGCATTGATATTTTCCGTTCCAGCGGCCCTGGCGGACAAAGCGTCAATACTACCGACTCGGCGGTGCGGCTGACTCACCTGCCCACCGGCATTGTCATCAGTTGCCAAGACGAAAAGAGCCAGCTTCAGAACAAAATCAAGGCGATGGCCATTTTGCGCGCCAAACTGTACGATGTGGAACAACAGCGCCAGCAAGCAGAATTGGGCGCAACCCGCCGCTCGCAGGTGGGAACCGGCGACCGCAGCGAGAAGATCCGCACTTACAATTTCCCGCAGAACCGTGTCACCGACCATCGCATTGGGTACACCAGTCACCGCCTGACGAATATTCTGGATGGTGAAATTGATGAATTCATTGAAGCGCTGGCCAATCACGACCAGGCAGCACAACTCAAGTCAATGAGCAATTAACAAAATCAAGGATTGGAGATTCGACCTGCGGAATCTCCAATCTCCAATGACCGATCTCTAATCTCTACTCTTTGTTAGCGCAATAAGTTCATCCACCGTCACACTGACAACCAATGCCGCCAGCGATACCGAAATCAGCCCCAACAGCACCGGCACATACAACCCCAGCAAAACACCCCCCACGGCTATCACTGCCATCCCCACCACGGCAAATGGATTGACCGCCACCAGCACCAGCGCGTTTTTCATCGCCAGCCGAAAGCTGGGTTCAACCATATGCGGGTACAGTGCCAGAGTCAGCAATTGTAGCACCACCCACACAATCAACAGCCCATCGAAAAACACCGCCGCGAAACCTGCCCACGTCGCCGCCAGCGACTGGTAAAAAATGATATTGGAAATCAGCATCACCACAATGAACATGTTGACGCCTCCCCAAATATAGGCAGCTTTGGGGTATTGGCGTGCTCCGTCAACGTATGTGCTAAATTTCACCGCATTGCCCAAACTGATCTGATACGTCAACCAGAACAGGCCGAACAGCGCCGGAGGAGCCGCAAACATCGCCATCGACCCCAGCGCCATCAGCGCTACCGATTTGTCCACGCCGATGAAAACCAGCGCGGGACCCAGCACCAGCGCAGTCAGGGTGACGATGTTGAATATCACCAGATAGATTATTTCTTCCCAGCCGAAAAGCATGGTTTTTTTGAGAATATCCCAAATAATAGTCATAGTGGTAAATGTCGAGTTACGAATGGTGAATGACGCGGTTTCAATTGGTAGATGCCGAAAAATAAATTCGTGTAGGGGGCGGCTCGCGTGTGGGGGCGGTTCGCGAACCGCCCCCACTGCCCACTATTTTACTCTAATCAGCGGTACAATGGCAAAATCATCATCGGCCAGCTCACCGACCGGAGCCGTGCTTGGCGGGTAGTTGCTTAAAATCGGGGCCTGGTCATCAGGCCAAATCAAGTCGATGGCGCGGGTGTGGTTGGTGTCTTTTGGCCCCCCGCCGAGCCGCCACTGGCTGGCTGTTGGTTCCACATCGCGCACGCGACGGACACCTGCCGCCGGGAAACCTTCCTGGCTCAACACCAGCGCTGCGTAGCCCCAGGTTGCCGGGTCACCCGCGCCGAAGACGCCACGCGGCACGCGGATGATTGCCTGCCCCGCCGGGTCGATGATGACTTTCACATTGTCGCCGCTCATCTCCACCGGTGCGCCCGCGTCGTTGGGCGTGAGTACCTTCTGGTTCCAGCCTTCCACCCAAATGGCGTAATCCCAGCCGTCACCTTTTGCCAGCGACAGATTGCGCCCCTCCAGCAGCCGCCGCGCGCCCGTCGCCGCGCCAGGGTCTTTATCAATGTAAATGTCAAACGTCTGCACCGAAAGATTGATGCCCGACCCCCACGGATTTTCAATTGCGCCCGCCAAATCAAACACAAAGGTGAGGCTTTTGTCATCGGCAGCGACGTCAAATTCGGTAGCGTCGTAGGCGCCGGGGGTGAACACACCATCGGTGGGATAGGTGTACGTGCCAATGCCGTTGTCATCACCGGCGGGGTCGGTAACGCTTAAGAATGGCTCACTCGTTGTCAGATTGGGGATGATGACTTGCGCGGGACCATTGGCAGTGATGAATTGCGCGTCCGCCTGCCCTGGGTTGCTCATCACTGCCCGCAGATTGCCAATGTCGCCGGCGCTGGGTTCGCCCAAAGCGCTCATTGGGATGGCGATTTCCAGCACTTTGCCCGACAGTGCTGCCTGCCCGCCCATATTTTCAAAGCTGAAACTGCTCACCTGCCCCCCAGAAACTTCCACCTGACCGAGATAGGTCGGCGTGAAACCCAAAAATGTACCGCCGGGGGTGAGAGCGGGCAATTCTGGTTGATTGGGCAAGCCGAGGTACAGGTTCACGGTTTGCGCGCCAAAGTCAGACCAGGGAGCATCGGTATCCAGCCGGAAGTAGAAGTTGTCGGCGTTGTAGCCGTAGTACAGCGTGCCGATGACGTCGCCCGCGCGGGCTTGTGACCCGCCGCTGACCTGATATTGCCCTGCGCCTGCCCACTCTTCTTCCCCGCCGGCGCCATCAATTACCGGATTAATCAGGTCGGTGGCGCGGCGATTGGGGGGTTCGGGTTGGTCGGGGATGATGGGGATATTCACAAAATCGGGCACAGGTTCGCCCAAACGGGTGAACACGCCTTTCAGCAGGGCGCGGTAGCTTTCATCAAAATAGCGGTCGTTGCCGGAATCCTGGTCGCTGCCATACCACCAGAACCAGTCAGAACCTTCGGCGAGGTACATAAAATCTTGCGCCTGGGCTAATTTTCCTGGTGCGGTTTCTTTGGTGTGGTCAACATCGTATTGGCTCAACACCTTGCGGGTTTTGCGCAGATATTCCCAGGCGGTATTTTCTTCCGGCTCGCCAATCCACGTGCCGTAATCGCTGCTGAACCACGCGCCGGGCCACAGGTTATCTATTTTGCGTTGGTCGGGAAATTTTTCCAGATACGCGCTGGGGGTGATGGTGACAATGGTTTTGCTGTTTTCAAGATTCTGGTAGAGCGCGCGCAGAAAATCAATACCGTCGTTGGGGTAGTTTTCCCAGGCATTTTCGCCGTCCAGAATCACACTGACCAGGTGGGGGCCGGTTGCGCCTTCGGCTTTCAACTCGGTGCGGATGGCTTCGATGCGGCTGATGAAATCATCGGCGGCCTGCTGGGCAGGTGTGCCGGAATATTCAAAGCCCACCAAATCGCTGATACGCAAATCGCGGAAGACGATTCCCATTTGGGGACCATCTTTGTATTGCACGTAATAGGGTCGATAAAGGTCATCTGCCTGCTGCACCACATCGTTGCTGTTGCGGGTGAAGCCGTCAATGCCCAGCGATTTTGCCAGCACCTGCTCACCGGTTGCCATCCACGTAAAACCGTGGTTGGCAATTTGCTCCACCACTCGCTGAGCCACGGCGCCTTCAGCGGGCCACAGGCCGCGCACCGGACGCCCATATTTTTCCTCATACATATCGACGGCTTTTTGCAGTTGGGCATCCACATCTTGCGGGGCAGAGAAGTAGTGTTCCTGCACTGCTGAGGGATCGCCCACCAGCGCCAGACGGCTGTTGAAAATCAACGGTAAAATGGGATGGGCATACGGGGTGATGATCACTTCAATTTGCCCTTCATCTTGCAATTTTTTGTGCAACGGAATAATTTGCGGAATGATGCGGTCAACTTCGCCAAAGATAGTGGCTTTGTCCGCCTCGCTGAAGCTGTGGTCTTTTTCCACCAACGATTGGAGCGGTTCTTGCGCCAGGAATGATGGGTCGAACCAGGCGAGGTTCCACCACACCTGTAAATCGCGGAAATCCTGTTCGGTAAAGGTATCCATTGCCTGGGTGATGGTATCGGGGTTGGCGTCACGCCCGCGCAGATCCAGCAGTCGTTCGTAGCCGGGGAAGCGAGCGATGATGTGATCCCAGTTGGCATCGAAAAAGCGGGTGAGAATGAAGCGTTTTTGGTCGTCGGTGAGCCGGTCGGCGGGGATTTCTGTGAGCACGCGGTAGTAGTCTTTTGCGCCGTTTGCCAAATCATCCAACTGCCGAATCAGCACCGGTGTGAGATTGAAAGTGACGTGTACGTTGGGGTATTCACTGACCAGCGCCGCCATATCATAATAATCTTTGGTGGCGTGCGCTCGCGCCCAGGGGCGGGTGTAGACGCCATTTTCATCTTTGTAATACAATGGCTGGTGCTGGTGCCACGTGATGTTCAGGTAAATCACGTCTTCAGCGGCGGGGGCGGTGGTTGGGGTGGCAGTGGGTTCCGCCGGTGCGGAGGTGTCCGTCGGTGCGGGGG
>CAYPUV010000198.1:0-7325 GCA_964413895.1 uncultured Anaerolineaceae bacterium | reverse complement strand
GGGCGTTGGGGCGGGGGTGCTGGAGGGCGAAGATGTTGCCGGAGCAGCAGTGCTGAATGCAGCATTTTCCGCCGGCGGCGCTATTGGCGTTGGCGTTCCCCAAATTACGGTGTTCGACAATACTGCAAACCCAGCCAGAACAACCGCAGCCAACGTGACACCCATCAGCGCCAGCAACCATTTGGGCCACACCGTTTTGGGAGCGGGCGTTTCTACCTCATTATCTGGAACGGGTACCGGCTCTGGGCGGGCTGATGGATGCACCCAGCTAACATTGTGCAGCACCTCGTTTAACTCAACCTGCCGTTGTAACCAATGCCGGAACAGATCGACGGAAAAGCGATAGCTGAGTGCACCCATTTTCACCAGCACACCGCGATAAGTCAGCGATTCCAGCGCCGTGAGAATGACGCGCTCAGCGGCTTTTTTATCGCGCCGCACTAGCAAAGCGACCACCTCTTGTCGGGTGGCAAGTCCGTGCGACCCCTTGATGGATGCTATTGTTGCCAGCACGGCACGCTCCACCCAGGTTGATTCAGCCCAAATTTTTTCAAATGATGGAATCTCTGCCGTCAAAACATCATCCAACGTTTCATCCAGATGCCGTAAATTCACCCAACCCTCACGTGCGCACCGAGAAAAGAGCGCGTGATTGAACAAGGTAATGTAATGTGGATGATTTGATGTTAGTTCGGCAATACGCTTGGGTACACCGTAATCAAACCGAAGCACCTTTTCAACCGGCTGGGTAATCATTTGCAAGGCGTCATTCACGCTCAGCGCCGATATTTGATGCGTTGGAGCTGTATCTAGCAGGGGATGCCGAAGATGCGGCAAAGCAACGGTATTCACCATCAACACCAGATTCAGCGCGGCGTGCCGCGTGAGCAACACCTGACACACATCTAAAAAATCTGATGCAGTTGTGGGAGTGTGCGCCAGCAGTGCGTCAAAATCATCGATCGCCAGCACTAGCAGGTCGTCGGGCCGATGGCGCTGAAAGGCGGCAACGATGTCATCTAGCAACGATACCACATCGGCGGGGGTGGTGGGCGGTGCTTCTGGTGTGCGCAGTCCATGGTCTGCCAAACCGAGCGCTGTTTGCTGTGCCACGCGGGCACAAAGCGCAGTGGTTGAATAGTCGGTGAGGTTCGCGAATGATAGCGTGATGACGGCGCTGTTCAATGTGAACATATCGGGGAGGAAGCGCAGCAGTGACGTTTTTCCAATGAGTGAGGAGCCATGCAAAAGAAGCAATCGTCGCCGGGCAATGAGTTGTTGTTCCATCCAGGCAACGATTTCTGTTCTGCCAAAAAAATTAGCTTTTGAACGAGGAATTTTTCCGGGTTGATAAGGATTGATGAATTTCTGCAAAATAAACTCCAGATTCAAGCGACCAGCGCCGCGAAAGCGAAATGCATAGCAAATTCAAGGCCCAAATTATACCACAAGGGCAAACAACAAACAATGAATAATGGCTTGCCGGGGCTGTTGCAACGTTGCCCCTACCCCTCCGCGCACTTATCTTCTTCCCCCCTGGGGAGGAAATGAGGCAATCAGTGCTTCAGGCTGCTCGCTGGCTCTGCCACAATCAATTTCACGGTTGCATGCTTAAAGGTCGCGCGCTGCAAGCGAGCCTCGAACCCGGCGTTAGCGAATCGACCCAAAACATCTTGTTCTGCCAGTGCACGCTGACCGGTTATGCGGTACAGCCACTCGATGAAGGCGCTCAGCGGTCCCAATCCCACAAGTTCACCCTGCAACACAACAATCAACCGTCCTGTGCCTGTTTCGGGGCGCAACACCCGACGCACTTCTGCCAGGGTGCGGGGATCGAAGATGTACGGCGTGGGAAACGTAGCGACAATGTTGGCAAAATGAGCCGCGGGGAACGGGAGTCTTTGCGCCTTGGCCCGGCTCACCGAAGTGTGCAGCCCCCGGTGACGCAATCGCTGCGCCGTGATTTTGGCCATAAACGGCGAAAGGTCAATCCCCACCGGTTCCAGCCCAGCCTGGGCCATTGTAACAAACAGCCCTCCGGTGCCGTATGCCAGTTCAAGCGTGGGGCCGGAAATCAAATAGGGTAACGCCGTTTTCCGCCACCTTGACCAGTGCCCCAATGACACTGTCCAGGCGACCCAATCATAGGTAAAAGCCAGTTGATTGTACAGCAGGAAAAAGGCGAAGCGAATTAGTTTAGCCATTGGCCATTCTTCATTCTTCAATCACACCAGTACCCGCAGTTTTTGGGGGAGAATTGTGTAGGTGAGGTATTTGGCGCGGCGGGTGATGATTTCGCCATCTGTGTGGAGGGGTGTTTCGTCAATTTCCACCCGTAGATGGGTGGTTTGCAAATAAGTAACCTCGGGGTGGTGGATGTGCTTGCCGCTGAGGGTTTGGGGGAGTAGCCGCAGCAATCTCCAGCGCCCCATCGCCGGGGCAAAAACAAAATCGAGCTTGCCATCATCGAGGCGGGCGTTGGGAGTGAGGAAAAATCCACCGGTGCGGGGGCCGTTGCCCACAGAAATAAGAGACACTGCCCCTTCATAGTGGCCATTATCCCATTCAATACGAGCGTACCACGAAGGCTGCCGCCAAATAACGCGCAGAGCCGCGACCAGGTAGCGGGCGATGCCTTTAATGTAGGTGATGCGTTCCGCCTCCAGCGTAACACTCGGCTCCAACCCCACGGCAGAATTATTGTCGAAGTAGCGGTCGTTCACGCGGCACACGTCAATCAGGCGGGTTTGGTTGGCGCGCAGCCTGTGGCAGGCCGCGGTCAGGTCTAGCGGAATATCAAGTGCGTAGACCAGGTCATTGGCAGTTCCCAACGGCACAATGCCCAGTGTGCCAGCGATGTCGTCGCCTGCCGCCTGCATCAGCCCGTTGACCACTTCACTAATGGTGCTGTCACCCCCTGCGGCAACCACCGTTTCAAAACCGGCTTCCACCGCCTGCCGGGCAACGGTAATCCCTTCACCGGGGCCTTGAGTGATCGTCATTTCAAAAGGAATGTCAAGGCGACGCAGCGTTTGCTGCAGCGGTTCAATGTATGTTTTTGCCTTCCACCGTCCAGCGTAAGGGTTCAAAATAACTTTAACCGGCTTCATCCAGCACCTGCCGCAAACGGTCGGGATAATCAGTCATAATGGCGTCCACGCCCAGGGCAAGCATTTTTCGCATTCCCTCCGGCTCGTTGCACGTCCACACGTTTACCAGGTGGCCCAGGGCGTGTTCTTTTTGCACCATTTGCGGCGTGGTTGCATCCCACTGGGGATGGAACATATCTCGATGGGTGAGCGACTTAAACCACAACCAACGCAAATAAAAGGGTAAATCTGTGGCCCACAACAGGCCGCGTTTAATTTTTGGGTTGATGCGATAGGCTCGCATCAGGGAGAAGGGGTTGAACGAAGAAAGCAGAACACGGTCTTGCAACCCAAAATCTTCAATGACGCGAATAACTTCTGCTTCCAGCCCATTATCTTTAAGAACCATCGATTTTAATTCGACATTGATGAGCAATACAGGCCCCAAAGCCGAGAACACCTCTTGCAACGTGGGGATGGGCGTCCCCGCAAATTCTGCGGAAAAATGGCTGCCTGCATCCAGCGCTTTCAGTTCCGTCAGGGTCATCGACGCAACCGGGCCGTGCCCATTGGTGGTTTTGTCAACATTAAAATCGTGCATAATGACCAGCGCCCCATCTTTGGACAGTTGTACGTCTAATTCAATGCCATCTGCTCCCAATTCGGCGGCCAGGCGAAATGCTGGCAGGGTGTTTTCCGGGGCTTGCATTCGTGCGCCACGATGGGCCAGGTTCAGCACTTTGTCCGTGTAGAAAAAGTTCGTTTCGGTTTGGGAAATCATCCCTGCCCCTCGCTATCCCTGCTTCACAGTACTCCCACCTGTTTGGCGGCGTCTTCAAACACATTCATTGCCCGCTCAATCTCTTCCAGGGAGTGGCCTGCGGTGACGTTGGCCCGCAAGCGCGCCAGTTTCGCCGGGACAGCCGGCGACACAACCGGCAAGACAAAGATATCTTGTTCCTGGGCCAGTTTTGCCATTAGCCACGCGCGCTCGTCGTCCCCGACGATGATGGGGACAATGGGTGTTTGCGAATTGAGCGTATTAAAGCCACGTTGTTGCAAGCCTTTTATGAAATAATCAACGTTGCGCTGCAACCGTTTTACCCGTTCTGGTTCTTCTTGGATGATTTCAAATGCGGCTTTGGCAGCGGCGGCAGATGCTGGCGGCAAAGCCGCGGAGAAGATGAAGGCACGTGAAGCGTGCTGCAGATACGTAATCAGCTCGTTACTCCCGGCAATGTAGCCGCCCACGCTGGGGATGGTTTTGCTCAACGTGCCCATTTTCACATCGATCACATTCTTCATCCCGTAATACTCTTCAATGCCCCGGCCTGTTTCGCCAATAACGCCCACCGAATGTGCCTCATCGATCATCAGCAGGGCATTGTATTTGTTGCACAATCCCACCACATCTGGCAAATTCAGAATGTCGCCATCCATACTGAACACGGCGTCGGCAACCACCAGTTTTCCCTTGCCCGCTGGAACACTGGCCAGCGCCCGTTCCAGGCTGGCCATATCATTGTGGGTTACGCGAACAAACTTTGCGCGTGACATCAAACACCCGTCTACAATGCTGGCGTGGTTCAATTTATCTGAAATCACTACGTCGTTGCGCCCTACCAGGGTAGCAATAGTAGAATAATTACATACAAAACCGCTGGAATAAACCATTGCGGCTTCGGTACCTTTGAATTGGGCAATAGTGTTTTCCAGTTCTGAATGAAGGCGGATAGTTCCGGCCAAAATTCTTACACCATGAGTGCCACTGCCAAACTCTTCAACAGCCGCTCTGGCGGCGGCGTCAATTTTGGGATGCCCCAACAAATCCAGGTAAGAATATGACGCAAACTGTACCATTTTCCGGCCATTGATGGTTACGTGCATACCGTCGATAGCCTCAGCTTCTTGCAAATACAAATACAAGTCTTGCGCCTTTGCACTGGTTACCCGTTCGTTCAACTGGGCAATGCGCCAACTAATTGGACTGTCGCCATTCAGCATAATGATTGACCCCTTTTGTAATGAGTTTTGGTCTGGTCTGTCCCCTCCACCCCCCTGGAGAAACCATATCTTGCTTTTGTCAAACAATAGATGAATATTAGTACAAACCGTCTAAAATCACAAACTTATCCCCACGGCTGTATTTTAATTGAGGGGAGTGAAATACAAGCCCTGTCACCAGAAGCCTTGCCAAAGGGTTGAAATCGAAGTATTATACTCTGAAGTTAAACTATCAACTGGGGATCGTTTGGTGCAGCGGTACACCCCGGCTTTAACGTTGAAAAGGAGCGATTTATGTCTGTAATTGATGGTATTATTGGCCGAGAAATCCTGGACTCGCGCGGCAATCCCACGGTAGAAGTAGAAGTGCTGCTGGAGGATGGCTCGGTGGGACGAGCCGCTGTTCCCTCTGGCGCTTCCACCGGCGTGCACGAGGCGCTTGAATTGCGCGATGGTGATGAAACACGATTTTTGGGCAAAGGGGTTGAAACCGCCGTTGAACACGTGAACACGGTCATCGCCGATGAGTTAGAAGGGATGTTTGCTACAGATCAGGAGGAAATTGACCTGTTGCTGCGCGAAATCGACGGCACGCCGAATAAGTCTAAACTGGGGGCAAACGCCATTTTGGGTGTGAGCCTGGCGATAGCAAAAGCAGCCGCCGAATCCACTGACCAACCGTTGTACCGCTACCTCGGCGGCGTCAGCGCGCGTACCCTTCCCGTGCCGATGATGAACATTCTCAACGGGGGCGCACACACCGGTTGGCAATCCACCGACTTTCAAGAATTTATGATTATGCCCGTGGGCGCAGAAAGCTTCCGCGAAGCGCTGCGCTGGGGATCAGAAACTTATCATAACCTGAAGAAAGTACTGCAGAAAAAAGGCTATAGCACCAACGTAGGTGATGAAGGTGGGTTTGCCCCCGCGCTGAAAAACGACGAAGAAGCCATCGAAACAATTTTAGAAGCCATTCAGGCCGCCGGATACACGCCGGGCGAAGATATTGTTCTTGCGCTAGACCCCGCCGCTTCTGAATTGTTTGAAGACGGAAAATATAATCTGCGCATCCAAAAGAAAATCCTCACCGCAGAAGAAATGGTGAAACAGTGGGAAGACTGGGTCAATCAGTACCCCATCATTTCCCTTGAAGATGGCCTGGGCGAAGACGACTGGGAGGGTTGGGTGATGCTCAACCAGGCGCTGGGCGATAAAATACAGATTATGGGCGACGACTTGCTGGTGACAAATGTTGAACGCCTTGCCAAAGGCATTGAGCTGAACGTAGGGAACAGCATTTTGATCAAGCTGAATCAAATTGGCACCTTGAGCGAAACCATCGCCGCCGTAGAAATGGCAAAACACGCCGGTTGGACAGCCGTCGTTTCCCATCGCTCCGGCGAAACAGAAGACACCACCATCGCCGACCTGGCCGTGGCGCTGAACACCGGTCAGATAAAAACCGGCGCCCCCTGCCGCTCAGACCGGGTAGCCAAATACAATCAACTGCTGCGCATTGAAGAAGAATTAGACGATGCGGCGTACTACCCCGGCATAAAAACGTTTTACAATTTGAGAAAATAGAAAACAGGAAAACGGGGAAAGACAAGGAGTAAAAAACCTGTCAGGCTTTTGAAGCCTGACAGGTTTGAGTACAATATGCTGGATTTGATGGGTTACGGTTGCGTGGCCTTTTTCAGACAAGCAGTGTTAAATAGGCGCCCCCACCAGTTGTCCCACAAACACCCGCAATGTGTACATTCCCCCAATCAACAACACAGACACAGCCAGGCCAACCACCAATGGCAAAACAATATCGTTCCCGGTTTGGGCCGTTCCGTCCCGCCTCAGCAACAAAGAAACAAAGACGGTATTAATAAACGTTAGCATCAACATAACGCCAAAGGTGCTCAAAAACGTTAGCGGAAGCAACAAAAATGAGGGTCGCCAGAGTACAATTAAAATGACGCCCACACCGCCCAACACAAAAAAGGCTAACTCCCCTAAATTTCTTATCACCGGCTCATACGTGGCAACGGTGGGATGCCACAACGTTTCATTCACCATCGGGTAAAGGATGGCTATTAGTGCCAGCCCGTGGAAAGTTCCCGTCACCAGACGCAGCCAGTTTTGCGGCTCGTACAGGTGCGGGGCAGCGGGAATAGAAGCTAAAAACGAGTTCACACCATCAATACCCATCAAGCCGATAAAGCTAATCAGGATGAATAGTAT
>CAYPUV010000197.1:0-7348 GCA_964413895.1 uncultured Anaerolineaceae bacterium | reverse complement strand
GCATATACGTCAGGCTAAAAAATACCGGTTCATTGGTGGACAACGCGACGGCAGTTGCCGCCAGCCACATTAAAAAAACTAGCCAACTTCGCTCAAATCGTTTCATCGTAGACGTTAGCGAGTCGGAACGCGCGTTCCGGGTACGGGGATAGAAGACAAAATCTGTTCAATCACGTCAGGTGCGTCGATGTTTTTCATTCGGGCCGCCGGACTAATAATCAGGCGATGTGCCAACGCCGGTTCTGCCAGCGTTTTGACATCATCTGGAATGACAAAATCGCGTCCTTGCAACGCGGCCAGTGCTTGTGCAGTTTTGTGGATGGCCAGGCTACCTCGTGGGCTGGCGCCTAAATATACATCGGGGTGGGTGCGGGTAGCGTTTGTAATGGCAACAATGTATTCTTTGATACTGTCATCCACATAAATGCCTTTAACTGCATTTTGTGCTTGCAGCAGTTCGCTGCGGCTGATTGCCTGCTGCAATTCTTCCAGCGGATGTTTATATTGCTGGGCATTAAGAATTTCTACTTCTTCTGCCTGAGAAACGTATCCCAGCCGAATGCGCAACACAAAGCGGTCGAGCTGGGCTTCTGGCAGCGGGAAGGTCCCTTCATATTCGATAGGGTTTTGAGTAGCCAGCACCAAAAACGGCGACGGCATTTTGTAGGTTGTGCCGTCTACCGTTACCTGTCGCTCTTCCATTGCTTCTAGCAGTGCGCTCTGCGTTTTGGGGGTAGCGCGGTTAATTTCATCGGCCAGCACAATCTGGGCGAAAATGGGTCCCTCGCGGAACTCAAACTCGCGCTCCTTCTGGTTAAACACCGAAACGCCGGTTACATCGCTGGGGAGCATATCGGGTGTAAATTGCAGCCGTTTGAAACTGCACCCAATTGAACGCGCAATTGTCCGCGCCAGAATAGTTTTGCCCACCCCCGGCACATCTTCAATGAGCAGGTGTCCCTGCACCAGCAGTGCCAGCATCGTTTTTTGAATGGCATCATGCTTGCCGATGATGACTTTTTCTACATTGGCAAATAATTTATCGGTGATGGGTTGGATTTGCTCCATTAATATATCATCCTCTCTTGAAAATAACCCCCTCCCCAATCCTCTCCCTAAAAGGAGAAGGGAGTCGCCGGTAGCGGCGGGTGGGGGTAAAATCTTCCAACACTGAAAATAGTGCTCAGTCATCAGTTTTCAGCAGTCAGGTTTAAGACAAAAAGCTGAGAGCTGACTAGGGCGTGTTGACGTTTGGCGAATTCGCACGCTTCGATACGCCTGAGGGCTACTCAGCATGTGAATTCTGCCGGAAAACGCATCCTGAGTAGCCCTCAGGCGTATCGAAGGGGTGTTTCCCGCAAAAACAGAAACGTCAACACAGCCTACTGAAAGCTAAATTTTCAATTACGCTACCGGCACACGCCCGCGGGCTTTTTGGGTATCTCTCATCGTCAGCAGGGGCACGCCGATGCCATAGGTGACAAAATTCCCGTGCAGTTCAACCTCAATCACCGCAAAGTTCGACTGGACATCCGGCGTTTCAATGGTGCCGCGCAGCAATTTTTTCACAATTTCCGGTGGAACATCGTTACGGTTCAAAATCCGCGCCGTGCCGGAAACGGTGATGGTGGCGGCAGGAACTTTCACCCACGGGAAAAATGGCACCCGCTTGGCGATGGGAATGGTGACGGAAACGTGCGGGTTTTGGGCAATGTGGCGTACTTTCCATGCTGTGCGCACTGAAACGAAGTACAGGTTTCGATTGCGCACAGCGTAAACAATCCCCACTGTTCTGGCTTCGTGTTTGGCGTTGACCATTCCCACCACTGCAAACAGATGTTTTTCAACAACGCGCCACACCTGATTGGTGGTTAACGATTCGACCATTTTCCCCTCCTGCTCAATTGCGTATCCGTTCCGTTTTTTTGTCGTCTACCAGCATCCGCCGCAGAATTTTGCCCACAAACGATTTTGGCAATTCCTCTCGAAACTCGATGTCCCAAGGCACGGCATACGGCTCCAACCGCCGCCGACACAATTCCAGCAGTTCGTCCTTCGATAGTTTTGTGCCGGGGCGGGGCACCACATACGCTTTTACCTTCTGATTTCCATCTTTTGTGGCTGAAACGCCCACCACAGCGGCTTCCATCACTTTGTTGTTTTCATACAACACTTCTTCTACGTCTCTGGGGTACACGCTGTAGTCGCCCGCCGTAATCGCATCGCGCTTGCGGCTGATAATCTGAAAATAGCCCTCGATATCCATCACTGCCACATCACCGGTGTGGAGCCAGCCACCTTTTAATATCGATTCGCTCTGCTCGTTCCCGGTGGGGTCATCGCCCCAGTAGCCACACATAACCTGCGGCCCACGCACCAACAGCTCGCCCAACTGACCGGGAGGCAAGTCGTCGCCTGTGACCAAATCGATGATCTTGGCGTCGGTGTTGGGGATGGGTATGCCAATGGAACCTGTTTTGTTTTCCCCATCGATGGGGTTGGAATGGGTTACAGGCGAAGCTTCGGTGAGGCCGTATCCTTCTACCAAATGTGCGTGCGTTAACTTCTCGAATGTTTCTTGCACCTCTATGGGTAGCGGCGCCCCCCCGCTGAGGCATACCTTTATGGAAGATAATCCATAAGAGCGCACATTGGGGGCCTGGTTTATGGCGGTATACATCGAGGGTACGCCGGGAAAGAGGGTGGGTTTGTATTTTTGGATGTGCGCCAACACCTGTTCCACCTCAAAGACAGGGAGCAAAATCATTGTTGCACCTAACAAAATAGGTACGTTCATCGCGCTGGTCATTCCGTAGCTATGCAGCAAGGGCACAACTGATAGAAATCGCTCTTTGCCGTATTCTATGCCGGGGACCCAATGACGGGTTTGCAGCGCATTAGCAACCAGATTTGTGTGCGTTAGTTTCACGCCCTTGGGGTCGTTGGTGGTGCCGCTGGTAAAAATGACCACGGCCAAACTGTCTGGCGAAACTGTAATGTTAGGCGTTTCGATGGGGGCGTCAATCATCAAATCGGTCATCAAATGCCCATAGTCAGGTGGCCGGGTAATATCAACCTCGCTGGCCCCTGCGCTCGTCCAGCGATTGAGCAATTTTTTATACACGCCACCGCTCACCGCCCGCCGGATGTCGGTCAGCACTAATTCGGGTACAACGTCTTGCGCTTGCAGTACTTTTGTCAGCCCTTCAAATTCTCGCAGGGTAACAAATACCTGCGGGGTAGTCTGTTTAATTTGTTGCACAATTTGGGTAGCGTTGGCATCGGGATTGGGCAGCACGACTACGCCGCCAATTTTGAGCGTGGCATAAACCGCTACAATCATTTGCGGCACGTTGGGCAGCACAATCATCACCCGTTCGCCGGGTGAAACGCCCAGACCGTGCAAGGCGTGGGCAAACTGGTTCACCAGTCGATTGAGTTGCAGGTAGGTGAGCTTTTTGCCGTAAAAAATTGTGGCTGTTTGTTTGGGGGTCCAGTCGGCTGCGCTCTCTAAAAATTTGTGCAATGGCTGCGGAGGGATGGGAACCGTGAGGGGGGTGTGGGGACTGTAACTTTTTAGCCAGGGCCGATTGGCGAGCGGCCCGTCACTGTTTACCAACTCGCGCCAACTGCTTTTTTGTTTATTCTCCACAAACCGTTTAATGGCCCTGTTCACTGCATTGTGGCGTTCAAGTTGCACCTTATGCTTGGCCGAGCCAACATCGTAGATTTCGGCGTTGGGAACGGTGTTGCAAACCTCATCAAACACGTAGCGGGGAAAGTAATGATCCCGTTCGCCGGTGAGGATGAGTGTGGGGGTGGTGATGTTCTTTAACAAATCCCAACCCTGCCACTTGCGTAAATTGTTCAATGCCATACGCTTCATCACGTGGATTTCTGCATTCCAGCGGGGGCGATATTTCCACCAGGGCCGGAAGAAGGCGGTGGGAATGCGGTATGCCAACCCAGTGAGTTTGGGAAGGGGATATTCCCCGGCCGTGGCCAGCAGTACCAATTTCTCCAGGTGTTCCGGGTGTGCGTTGGCATATTCCACACAAATTGAGCCGCCGAACGAATGCCCCACCAGAACAAAACGCTCTGGCAGATGCAATACTTCAACCACGGCCTGCAAATCGGCCACCAACTCTGGCATTGTGTATTCGGTAAAGGGCGCGTCGCTTTGCCCGTGCCCCCGGAGATCGGGCACAATAACGCGATACTCGCGGGCAAAATAGTTTATTTGGAATTCCCACGTTTCGGCGCACCCGGCGTAACCATGGACAAACATAATGGTTTTGCGCGCACTTTCGGGCCAAATGTCGATCACGCTCAGATTAGCGTTGGACACGCCCGGAATCGGCACGGCCACCCGGTACAGGTCAAAATCCAGTTGAATGGCCCGACGTTTCATACCGCGTAGCTTTCGTTTCATTATTCGACCTCAAATCCTGGACTTTAGGCACCCAAAAATTGGCGCATCTGGCGGGAATAGTTAAAATTCAAGTCAATCAGCGATGAGTTGTCAGTCGTCAGCAAATAGCTTGAAATGGAGGCAGCACTTTGAACACCAACCAACGCCCCTGGTGGGCGTTTGCAATGAAAATGCCCTTGCTAGATACGGTCCTGCTGGAAAACCACAGTGCCACTGAGAAACATTTTATTGTGGAAGGGAAACCGGTGTTAAAAAGCTTGCATTGGGTAGCATATGGACCCTTTTTCGCCGTGGCGACTATTGTTGGGCTTGGCATAATGGCCTGGACAATGAATGTGCGCGCTCAATCGGACGGCTTCAAGGCAATGTTTGCGATCCTTTTTCTCTTTCTCCCGCTTATCGTTTGGGTAGCAGGCAGCTTTATCATGGGGAAGGCGACACAAAAGTATCTTAACCGGCAAATCTCGGCAGAGCAGGTTCGCGTTGAAATTGCGCTGAACCTCAGCAAGCAAACGCTACAAGTCAATCAAAATACGCCCATTCCATTTGGCAGCATTACCGCCTTCAAGCTTATTTCAGATTCGGGTACGTATTTTGATCCGCAGAGCAAAACCACGTCCATTTATCATTTAATCGCAGAAACAACGCAGGGCCACGTAAGTATCTTACCTAAAGCGTTGGGAAATATCAAACAGAAGCTACAATTAATGAGCCAATTGGAAGGAATTATTGTTCCACGATCATAATTTCAGCCTCAAGAAATAGGTTGATCTCCCGGATTTACTCCTCTAGTTTTGAAGTGTCGTTTTGCAGCGGCAGCACCTCAAACTGATAATCTACAATCACCCAATGATTATTATCGTTGCGCAAGATGTATTTGTAGGCAGTGACAGCTGTTCTTTTCCCGTTTGAACCCTCAAACGTCCAAATTTCCCGGCTTTGCACAAAGGGTTGGGGAGGGTCTGATTGAAGATGAACCTGTAACTCCCCAATGGTTTCATACGTTACAGTGAGCGGCGAGTGGTATTTGCGATTCATCTGCCGGGCGAAGTCTTGTACGCGCAGCAGCGCTGTTGCCTGCCAGCTTGATGCCAGCGCATCCAGGTTTTGGGCGTTGGGGGTGACGATAGCGCGGCGTAGCAAAATATTTGCTACAGTTACGGCTTGAATTGCGCCCGCCGTATCCACAACTGGCGTAGACGTTTCGGTGGGGCGAACGGGTGCAGTTGGCGTAGGGGTGGGAGAAGGGGAAGGCAATGGGGTGGACGTGGGCGTTGGCGGCGGGGATGTTGGTGTGTGCTTGGGAGTAGACGTGGAAGCAAGTGGTGCGGGAACAGCGGTGGAAGTAGGGGTAGGCGTGGCAATCGGCGTGGGCGACTGTTCAACGCGGATGGTAGGGGTGGTCGTGAGCGGCACGGCGGAACGCGCCGACCATGGTGTGCTCTGCCAGCGGTCAGGGAACATAACGGGCAATTGTCCCCCAAGGCCTAGCCATATCCCCCCTCCCCAAATTGTTACCCATAACAAAAGACCCACCCCAAAAGCCCACACTCGCCCTCTGCGATTGTGTTTGCCAGGCTCCAAAACCATCCCCCCCGGTAGCGCCAACCGACCCACTACGGCTGCAATGACCAGGAGCGGGCCAACTAGCAACAACAGAAGCAGCAGCACCAGCCACAGCCACAGCAATCGAAACAAGTCTTTCAAAATACGGGTTGAGTGAACCATTTTTTAGGGTTGCAGGGTAGCAATCAATTTTCAGAGGTCAGTCATCAGTCTTCAGTACTTCTCCACGGGCACGGGAACGCTATCTATGATTTCGGCCAGCACGGCCTCTGGCGTGCGTCCCCGCAAACGGGTGTGGGGACTAATAACCAACCGATGGGTGATCACAAACGGGGCAAGATATTTTACGTCGTCGGGCAACACAAATGAGCGCTCATGCATCGCCGCCAACGCCTGCGACGCGCGGTACAGGGCCATGCTTGCGCGCGGACTGGCTCCCAGTTCCACCGCCGGATGATCCCGCGTGGCTTGTACAAGTTGTACAATGTAGCTGCGCACGCTGTCTTCTACCGTAATTTCTCGCACTTCCCGCTGATTTTCCAGCAGCGTTTCCGGTGTGGCAACGGCCTCCAGGGTTTCCAGGGGGTCGAGCGTCCGATAGCGCAATAGAATCTCATTTTCTTCCGTTTCGGTGGGGTACCCCAGCTGCACCCGTAGCATAAATCGGTCTACCTGCGCTTCTGGCAGGGGAAACGTACCTTCCAGTTCAATGGGGTTTTGCGTCGCCATCACCAAAAATGGGCGTGGAATGGCGTGCGTTTGCCCGTCAACCGTCACCGTGCGCTCTTGCATTGCTTCAAGTAAAGCGCTTTGCGTGCGTGGCGTGGCGCGGTTCACCTCGTCTGCCAGCACAAGCTGGTTCAAAATGGGGCCGGGTCGATATTCAAAATCATGGGTGCGTTGATTGAAAATGGACACGCCACTGATGTCGGATGGAAGTAAATCGGGTGTGAATTGAATGCGGGCAAATGAACATTGCAGCGAGCGGGCAATGGCTTTAGAGAGAGTTGTTTTGCCAATACCCGGCACATCTTCTATTAGCAAATGTCCCTCACACAGCAGCGCTACCAGCGCCAATTCAACCACCGCATCTTTGCCCACCAACACTTTGGCAATGTTCTTTTTTAGCGTCTCTGCTGTTGTGGAAATAGTCATCATGTACCTCAACGTTGAATACACCCATTCTACCACGACGCAGAACATTCTGCTAGAATTGCTGGTAATTCAAAATGCACCGTGTGCCCATCTTGCAATTTTACCCGTACCCAATTATACTACTTTTATTAATTGACGTGACGCAGTTTGAAATTTGACAAATTCAAGATATGGTCAGTTGTAATTTTTCCCCCT
>CAYPUV010000196.1:0-7410 GCA_964413895.1 uncultured Anaerolineaceae bacterium | reverse complement strand
TCGGCGTGCTGGCGGCGGTCGGCGGTTTCCGCCAGCCGGATATGTCGCTGATATGGTCGGCGTTGCCGCTGGGTCGGCTGCGAAGATAGCACGCAGATTGCACGGATTTTACGGATTTTCACGGATAATTTTGAGTATCCGTGTTCATCCGTTCCATCTGCGTCATCCGTGTGCTATTTTTCCACCAGCAGATAATCCCCGCTGATTGTCCCATCGCTGAACAGGTTAAGTGCGCGGGTGTCCGGAACGTGTATTCAGTTTATAAAATCTAAGAAACGTGATATACTCTCATCATAATGAGCGTAGAAACAAAACCACTGGCTCAAATTACGAAAGAAGCCATCAATATACTGTTATAAAAACTGGGAACAGCAAATACCATCCGTTTCCTGAACCAGTTTACCACCGGATATGGAAACTACGCCGATGAACGCAAAACCTTGTTTGGGCATTTGATGTTGGATGAAATTATAGAAGAAACATACCGCGAACAAGAGAAAGAATAGGATGTGTTTCAAATGCCTGTAGGGGCGGTTCGCGAACTGCCCCTACCCGTTGCCATTCGGACAAATTCAACCGTAGGAGTATGATGCATCGTGCTCCTACGGTCTGACTGATTGCCCCGAATTTTTGAAAAGATGCTGCAGGTGAATAGAAAAACGCCGTCAACTCGACGGCGTTTTTAGGTTTTGGGGAGACTAAACTATCCAGATTTGTGTGTTTTACAATTTACGGTACAGCAATTCTTTCTTAACTTCTGCGATGGCCTGGGTGACTTTAATTTCGCGCGGACAGGCATTGGTGCAGTTGAAAATGGTGCGGCAGCGCCACACTCCGTCAGGATCGGCAAGGATCTCCAACCGTTGGTCAGTGCCTTGGTCGCGGCTGTCAAAAATAAAGCGGTGTGCCTGCACAATAGCGGCGGGCCCGACGTAATCATCGTTTGCCCAGAAGCTGGGGCAACTGGTGGTGCAGCACGCGCAAAGGATACATTTTGTGGTGTCATCGAAGCGCATGCGATCTTCCTGGCTTTGCAGACGTTCGGTCTCGGGAGCGGGGTTGTCGTTGATGAAGAAGGGCAGTACAGAACGATAGTGTTCCATAAACGGTTCCATGTCCACCACCAGGTCTTTAATGACCGGCAAACCGGCAATTGGTTCGACCGTGACACTGGTTCCCACGTCTTTGAACAGGGATTTGCACGCCAAACGGTTTACACCATTGATGCGCATGGCATCGGAGCCGCAAATACCGTGTGCGCAAGAAGAACGTATTGTCAGGGTTCCGTCTTGTGTGAGTTTGATTTTTAGTAAGCCATCAAGTACGCGATCGGTAGGGTCTGCATCAATGGTATATTCTTTCCAGTAAGGGGCACTATCTTGTTCAGGATTGAATCGTTGGATTTTTACAGTTGTTTTCATTTTTCGTCTCCTTCACCCCTAGTACACACGTTTTACCGGCTGATATTTGGTAACGGTAACCGGTTTGTATTTTAAGGTGACGTTGCCATCCGCATCCATAAACGCGATGGTGTGTTTCATCCAGTTTTCATCGTCGCGTTCTTTGTAATCGTCGCGGGCGTGTGCGCCACGGCTTTCTTTGCGGGCCAATGCGGATTCAGCAGTTACCAGTGCGATGTCGAGCAGGTTACCCAACTGCCACGCTTCCAGTAGGTTGGTGTTAAAGCGTTTACCTTTATCATCAACGTGAATGTTTTTGAAACGCTGGCGCAGTTCTTTGATTTTGGCAACTGCTTCGGCCATACTTTCTTCAACGCGGAAAACACCCACATCTTTGCTCATAACAGTCTTCATTTCTTGTTGAATGGCGGCGAGTGTTTCTGTTCCGGTGCTGCTGAGGATAGCATCTAACTGCGATTGGATTTTTGCGGCAGCTGCTTCAGCGTCAATGGGTTTGAATTCCATATTTTTTACATCTTGCGCCATTGCTTTCCCGCCCCGGCGACCAAATACCACGATATCGAGCAGGGAGTTGGTTCCCAAGCGGTTGCCCCCGTGGACGCTGACACATCCGCATTCACCGGCGGCATACAGCCCTGGGGCAACGTCGTTATTTTCGTTGGCGTACACGCGGGTGTCAATGTCGGTGGGAATGCCGCCCATAGCATAGTGTGCCGTTGGCTGGACGGGAATGGGTTCTTTGGTGGGGTCAACGCCGACATAGGTTTTGCAGAAGTCGGTGATGTCTTCCAGTTTAGCGCGGACAAAATCGGCGTCAATGTGGCGAAGTTCGCCGTTGGGCCGACGGGAGTCATCAATTTTAAAGTATTTATTGACGGTGTCGGGGGTGACATCCAGATACACATAGTCTTTCCCGTCAACACCGTTGCCATCCATCACTTCCAGGTAAATGGCGCGAGAAACTACATCGCGCGACGCGAGTTCTTTCACGGTGGGAGCATATTTGGGCATAAAGCGTTCGCCTTTGCCGTTAATCAGCACGCCACCTTCGCCGCGCACGGCTTCGGTGATGAGAATACCCAGTTTGAGTAAGCCAGTTGGATGGAATTGGAAAAATTCCATGTCTTCTACCGGCAAGCCGTTGCGCAGTACGGTGGCGGGACCATCACCGGTGAGAGTCAGAGCGTTAGAGGTGATGTTCCACGCGCGCCCCCAACCGCCAGTGGCAAGCATAACAGCTTTGGCGTGGAAGACGTGCAGTTCGCCGGTGTCGATTTCGTAGGCAACCACGCCGCGACATTCGCCGTCTACCATGATCAGGTCGAGCATCTGGTATTCATCGTAAAAGTTGACGTTGTGTTTGATGCACTGCTGATACAGGGTTTGCAGGATCATATGCCCGGTGCGGTCGGCGGCGTTGCAGGCACGAAGCACGGGTTGTTTGGTTTCGTTGTTGGTGTGGCCGCCAAAACGTCGTTGTGAGATTTTGCCGTTGGGAGTGCGGTCAAAGGGCAGTCCCATATGTTCCAATTCATAAACCACCTCTGGGGCTTCTCTGCACATTTCTTCGATGGTGTCCTGATCGCCCAAAAAGTCAGAGCCTTTAATCGTGTCGTAAGCGTGCCATTCCCAGTGGTCTTCTTCCAGGTTACCCAGCGCTGCGCCAATGCCACCCTGTGCCGCGCCGGTGTGTGAACGGGTTGGATACAACTTTGAAATAACTGCGGTATCTACTTCTTTGCCGGCGTACAGTGCGGCCATTAACCCGGCCCCGCCGGCGCCAACAATGACAACATCGTGTTTATGGTATTGCATAGCTCACTTCTCCGTTATCCGTTAAATGTGAAAATGACGTAAGCGCCCATAACCATAATGACGAATAGGATTAGAAAGAGAAGAGTCTTGAGCAAGACTCGCCATCCGCGATGGTGGACGTAATCCTCTATGCTAAACCGTACGCCGTTCATTCCGTGTAGCAGGGCCAGGAACAGTAGCAGCAGGTCAAATGTGCGCCATAGTGTACCAACGTTGGGATCAGTCCAGCGTCCGGCAATGACTTCAAACGTAATGTTGTTCAACCCAATAACGTAATGCATCCACAGCAGGTGGAAAACAATCATCATCGACAGGAGTATGCCGGACACACGCATATAAAACCAGGAGAACAATTCAAATGAATTGCCTTGCGGTTTTGGGGTACGAGCATATTTGGTCATTGTTGCCATAATATTATTGCCTCCTCTATTACAGGTGCGCCATTAGGTTGACAATATCAATGCCAATTAATGGGACAACCAGAACAATCACAATAACCCATACAGCGGTTGCCAGTTGTTTTTGGTAATGGAACATGCCAGGCCAGAAGTCTTGAATAATGATACGCAACCCGTTGAAAGCGTGGTAAAATACGCCGAACACCAACGCCCAGATGAGGGGCCGTACAAAGGGGCTGTGGTAAATGAACAATAAACTTTCGAAGGCAGTTTTGCTCACGCCCACCATAAAAATATCCAGGATGTGGAGAATGAGAAAGACGGCGATGCCTAAACCGCCAAGACGGTGCAGTATCCATGACCAGTGCCCGATGCCTCCTTTGTAGGAAAAGGTACTAGAGATGAACCCGCGTGAGGGTTTTGCGCTCATAAAAAATACCTCCTTTGGTAAAGAAAATTAAGCGCCACAGTGTACAAATGTGTATCACCTACGATGAGGTGTAGTAAATTTACCCTATTATACTCTTGTTGTGATTCTGTAACAAACATTGGTAGCTGCTTTAGTCCCAAATTACACAGGTGACAAACAAAAAGCGTGAAGGGTTTTTCGCCCTTCACGCTTTCAAGTACTACTGGATTTGATTGAGCGAATCAGCCGTATCTTTGCGCGAATTCACCCATAAAATCAACCAGAGATTGTACACCGGCCAGCGGCTGAGCATTGTAGATTGAGGCGCGCAGCCCTCCCATTGAGCGATGTCCTTTGAGGTTGCTCAGGCCGGCGGCAGCGGCTTCGGCTACGAATTTCTGCTCCAACTCGACGTTATCGCCGCGCACCCGGAATACCACGTTCATCAGCGAGCGGTCTTCTTTTGCCACCGGGCAATAGTAGAAGTCGTTGTGGTCAATGGCGTTGTACAGCAATGCGGCCTTCTCCTGGTTGCGCTGCTCAATTGCCAACAGCCCGCCCTCAGCTTCCAGCCATTCCATCACCAGGGCGACGATGTAAATGCCAAACGTGGGCGGCGTGTTGTACATTGATCGCTTGCCGATGTGGGTGCGATAGTTGAGCATTGTGGGCAGGGTGTCGGTGGCACGGTCTGCCAGGTCTTTACGAATAACGACGAGGGTTACGCCTGCCGGGCCGATATTCTTCTGTGCCCCCGCAAAAATCAAGCCAAAATGCGAGACATCGACGGGGCGAGAAAAAATATCTGATGACATATCTGCCACTAAAGGCACATCGCCAGTATTGGGGAAGGTACGCCACGCTGTGCCGGTGATAGTGTTGTTCGAACACAGATGCACGTAAGACGCTTTTGGATTGAAGTTCAGTTCGTCCAATCGGGGCAGGCGATGGAAGTTGTCTGCTTCGCCGGAACCAGCCAACCGGTATTGGGCAACTTTTTTCAACTCCTCAATGGCTTTTTTCGTCCACACACCGGTGTTTATCACGTCTACCGGGTTTTCTGGTTGATACAGGTTCATCGGAATCATACTAAATTGCAGGCTGGCACCGCCTTGCAAAAAGAGCACGGCGTATTCATCGGGAACATGCAAGATGCGTCGCACGCCGTTTTCGGCGCGGTCGAGAATGCCTTCAAAAATTTTTGAGCGGTGACTTAACTCCATCACCGACATTCCGCTACCTTCGAAATTCATCATCTCATCACGGGCGCGCTCAAGCACGGGAACGGGCAAAACCGCAGGCCCGGCACTGAAATTGAAAATGCGATTATACATAGGGTGTATTCTCCAAAATGTTACAGAATGGCTTCGATGCTGGGAACTGATGTAGGCCAAAGGTTGTACTGCTTTAGTAATTTAATTTCATCTTGAATGAAGGAAAGCAAGTGGGAAAAGCTTGCCGAACGGTGGTGGGGAAGCACCTCGATTTTTCGTTGCAGACTGTCCAGCGCAACCACAAATAGCGTGAATGGTTCTATGTTTGCCAGGCGCCGGTCGAATTTGTCTTCATCATGTATCCATGATGCACGCCGTTCGGCCAGTATCACTTCTACGTCTTCTGCAAACAGAGCGGGAGCTGCTTCTTTTTCCGTTAGCATCAAAATTGGCGCGGGTGAATCAAGTGTACATTGGGTGAGTTGCGGTTTTTGCTCAATGGTCAGTGTTCCACCAAAGGTAAAAAATTCAACCTTCTTCCCTTTTCTGTCTGTTAAAATCACGCGCCCTGTTACAACTGGAAGCTCACCGTGATGCGGGTGTGGGTGATGAATGACAATTTCATCTGGCAGACCATGATCAACGGTGGTCAGGGTGATTGCTTCCGGGTCAAAATGGATACCTGTTGGTACATCTCTCAAAAATACAAGAAGTTTTGGAAACCCATCAGCAATGCTGTGTTGTTCGTGCGTGAATGTGTATCCAAGGTCGACGTTGGACGTAGGATATCGCTGTTTCATAATGAAAGTTGCCCTCCTCTTCATTACACGTAAATTCTCGCCAGTAAGGTAAGATAACCGCGATGAAGTGTTTCGTCAATTTTAGCGGACCATGTTATAATCGCGCCTGATGAGTGGATATGTTGTCCTGCAACCTGCATTTTTCATTCGTGATATTCCCATTTACGGCGATAAAATCCTCTCGCCGATGGCGGGCTTTTCTGACCTGCCCTTTCGCGCCATCTGCCGCGAATTTGGCTCGGCGATGAGCTACACCGAATTTGTTGCGGTGGAATCGATTTTGTTTGCCAATCCCAAAGCGCACAAACGGTTGGAATACGACCCCGCCGAGCGTCCGGTGGTGTTCCAAATTTTTGGCGCAGATGAAGATTTGATTGTGCAAGCTGCGCAGAAAATTCAGCAGATGAAACCCGATATTATTGACCTGAATATGGGTTGTTCGGCGAAAAATGTGGCAGGACGCGGCGCGGGTGCGGGCTTGCTGAAAACACCGCAAAAAATTGGCAACATCATCCGCGCGCTGGTGGCAGCGCTGGATGTACCGGTGACGGGCAAAATTCGGCTGGGGTGGGATGATGACAGCCGCAACTATTTGGACGTGGCGAAAATTTTGGAGGACAGCGGCGCGTCCGCCATCGCGGTGCACGGGCGCACCAAAGAGCAAGCGTATCGCGGCGCCGCCAATTGGGATGCCATCGCCGAAATCAAGCAGGCGGTGAACATTCCGATTATCGGCAATGGCGATGTGCAACGGGTAGAAGATGTGGCGCGAATGAAGGCACACACCGGTTGCGATGCGGTGATGATTGGCCGAGCCGCCATCGGCAATCCGTGGATATTTATGGGCAAAAATTTTGAAGACGTGACGCTGGACGATAAAATTGCGCTCATTCGCGCGCATTTGCGGGCAAATGTGGCGTTTTACGGCGAACATTGGGGGGTGATTCTCTTTCGGAAACACGTGGTCAAATACACTAAAGGAATGTTTGGCAGCGCCAAAATACGCGAGCAATTGATGCGCTGCACACAGGTGGACGAATTTGTGGACGTGGTTTCAAATTATGAATTGCAGATGGCGGAGGTGGGTGGTGCTGTGTCAAATGTTGAATGATGGCTTTGTAGGGGCGAACCTGTGTGTTCGCCCCTGTTTTGGGCAGACACACAGGTCTGCCTCTACCTGAATAATGCAGATAGCTTTAGGCTTGAGCCTTGAAATTTATTTCGAGGCTCAACGGAACGCGGGGTAAGAGCGGTTCGCGAACCGCCCCTACGGGCTAACGTTGCAATAACGTGCTGAAATGTGTTTTGTTGTTTGATAGAAATGAAAAAGTATGGTTAAATCAAAGTGTGCTG